>CASFOM010000239.1 GCA_949296295.1 uncultured Alistipes sp.
ATGGTGGCTTGCAGGAATAAATGAGAAAATGAATGTACATTTATAACAAACAGATATACAATGATATATATTCCTATTTTCGTAAATATTGTGCTTTTTCTGCTCTTTGATTATAGGTGTTTATCCTTTTCCCTTTTTTGTAAACACTGATTTTCTTTAATTATAAATTATATGTCTGTATATTTAGAAATATGTTTGGTTATCTTCTTCGGGATATAGGTTACTTTTGTAAGCAAATGATTTTCAAAATAAAATTGATTCTTTATCTTAAATTTTTATTTTTGTTGAAATAAAAAAATCTATTTATATCATGAAGGCATTTCATCCAAAACATCGTATCGGGAAAATTTTATTTTTTTTGTCTTTATCCTTTGTTATAGGGATAATATCGGGGAATATTGGGGATAACAAAAAAACGTTGCGAAGAGCAGAAAGTTTTTTTGGCTTTCATTTTGATTTTCACGCTGCGGAAGATTGTAAACAAATAGGTCATTTACTTACAGAAGAAATGATTGATACGTTTTTAACCCAAACGAAACCTGATTATATCCAGGTAGATTGTAAAGGACATAACGGTTATTCAAGTTATCCGACGAAAGTGGGAAATCAGGCGCCTGGTTTTGAAAAAGATATTTTAAAAATGTTTCGAAAGGTAACTCATAAGCATAATGTCGCTTTATATGTACATTATTCCGGTATTTGGGATAATGTAGCTGTACGAACTCATCCTGAATGGGCTGCTCGTAACATGGATGGAACAAGTAGTACAGAAAAGGCTTCCTATTATGGCGATTATGATGATAAATTATTAATACCTCAATTGAAAGAATTGGCAGAGAGAGGTATTGATGGAGCATGGATAGATGGAGAGTGTTGGGCTGCAATACCTGATTATTCGGATACGATGCGTGTACTTTTTCAAGAAATGACAGGTTTGAATACATTACCTCAACCTGGGGATAAGAATTACAAAGAATTCTTGGAATTAAACCGTATCGCATTTCGAGACCATATTCGTCATTATATTAATGAAGTACATAAGGAGTATCCTGATTTTCAGATTACAAGTAATTGGGCTTATTCTTCTATGATGCCTGAAGAGATAGATACTCCCGTAGATTATTTGTCAGGGGATGTAGCCGGACAAAACGGGATATATAGTTCAGCCTGGGAATCTCGTTGTCTAGCACCACAAGGGAAAGCATGGGATTTGATGTCTTGGGGATTTACATTCAACTTTGGACAAGGGCTGCCTGCTGTTAAATCTCTTGTTATGTTGCAACAGGAAGCGGCAGAAGTTATTTCTATGGGAGGAGGCTTTCAGGTATATTATCAACAAAATCGTGACGGTTCATTAAAGACAACTTATTTTCCGCGTATGGCAGAGATAGCTCGTTGGTGTCGTGAACGTCAGTATTGTCATAAGAGTACCCCTATTCCACAAATAGCCCTTTGGTATTCTACTTACGCATGGCGGGATATGCAACCAGGTGTTTATGCCGGAGGAACAAACGATAAGATATGGAATACACTTGCCATGCTTTTGGATGGGAAACAATCCGTAGAAGTATTGATGGATCATCATTTGAAAAAAAACATAAACCATTATCCTTTGATTATATTACCGGAATGGTCGGATATTGGAGTTGGAGAGGAGATGAAAAAATTAGCAATGGATTATGTGCAAAATGGAGGGACTTTATTGGTTATGGGAGTAGAACATACTCGTAACTTTGCAACGGAATTAGGGATACGGATAGCAGGTGATCCGATAGAAAGCAATACTTTCATCTTTGAAAAAGGACATCTGGCTGCAATGCATACTCGTTGGCAACAAATTGATATAAAAGAAGGCATAGAAACGGTGGGTGAAATCAGAACTTCAGATGATCAGTTAGTACAACCGTCATTTTCTCCATTTGCTGTCTTCCGATCTTATGGAAAGGGAAAAATAGGTGCCATTACTGTTGATTTAGCTAAAGCTTATAGTAATCAACGATCTTCTGAATGTTTACACATAACGAATCAGATTATTTCATCACTTTATCCTACCCCTAAAGTGTCTATAAAGGGAGAGGGTAAGATACATTTAGTGGCAATGCAAAAAGAAAATAATTGGATTATCAATTTAATTAACGTAGATGGAGAACATAGTAATGAAAATGTTTATGTATATGATTGCATAAATCCGACAAGACCTATTAAATTGATTGTACGTCCTGAACATTCTATAAAAAAAGCCTTTCTAATGCCTGAAAAGCGAAAAATACGAGTAAAAGATCAAGGAGATTATTTTGAGTTAGAAATTCCCCCTTTTGATGTACATACCTCTGTAGTATTGTCATTTTAATAAGTAAAAGGGGAATAGAGTATTGAAACTTATAAGATTGTCTGTCGTAATCGTATATTTAAACAGATAAAACAAAAAAACAGATATGTCTATGATATTTATCCATCTTGCTGATAAAGTTTTTTGGGAACCTGTTAAAATAAGGATGGAATGAAAATTGTCGGCGATAGGGTAGTGAAGCATATTGTTCATTAGAAAAACGGTATAATCTTTTATCAGGGAAAACAGACAATAAATCGTTCGTTCCTCCTTTTTAAGGAATGCTAACTTAAAGAAAAAAAGTAAGTTGTGCTGATGAAGTTTATATAAGCTTTATTGGGATTATTTAAAATTATCGCATTCACTTTGGTAATATTAAAAAAAAGTTTAAATTTGAACTAAAATTAGGTAATGTAAAATTCTTAATTTTCAAATAACATAAAATTAAAGATACAATGAGTCAGACAAAATTTCCTGCCGGTATCATTACCGGTGAAACAGTACAGAAACTCTTTGCTTTTGCAAAAGAAAAAGGATTTGCAATCCCTGCTGTCAATGTTACTGGAACAGATACTATTAATGCTGTCTTGGAAACAGCCAGAGCGGTAAATTCCCCCGTTATTATTCAATTATCCAATGGAGGAGCTGCATTCTATGCAGGTAAAGGTCTGAGTAATGACGGACAAAAAGCTGCTATCGAGGGAGCTATCTCTGCAGCTAAACATGTGGATACAGTAGCCAGCAGTTATGGTATTCCTGTTATTATGCATACGGACCATGCTGCCAAGAAATTATTGCCATGGATTGACGGATTATTGGATGCCAGTGAAGCAAACTTTGCCAAAACAGGAAAACCGTTATTCAGTTCTCACATGTTGGATTTATCAGAAGAACCTCTGAAAGAAAACATTGAGATTTGTAAAAAATATTTGGCTCGTATGAGCAAAATGGGAATGACTTTGGAAATTGAATTGGGTATAACCGGAGGAGAAGAAGATGGAGTAGACAACAGTCATGTTTCTGCAGACAAATTATATACTCAACCGGAAGATGTTGCGTATGCCTATGAAGAATTGAGCAAGATCAGTCCTAATTTTACAATAGCGGCTTCTTTTGGAAACGTACATGGTGTTTATAAACCGGGTAATGTTGTTTTAAGTCCTATTATTCTTAAAAATTCTCAGGAATATATCCAGAAAAAATATGGTACAGCAGCTAAACCTGTTAATTTTGTATTCCATGGAGGTTCTGGGTCTGAACCGGAAAAGATACAGGAAGCAATTAGCTATGGTGTAATCAAAATGAATATAGATACAGATATTCAATGGGCTTTCTGGAATGGAATCAGAAAATATTACCAGGACAAGGAGGCTTATCTGCAAGCTCAATTGGGTAATCCGGAAGGAGAAGATAAACCCAACAAAAAATATTACGATCCTCGGGTATGGTTGCGTAAGGGAGAAGAATCTATTATAGAACGACTCAAAATTTCATTTGCTGATTTGAATGCCCTTAACGTTTTAGAATAAAAAGTTTGGAAAAGGGCATATCTAATTGATATGCCCTTTTTTTATAAATAAACCTAAACTTTTTCAAACTCGTTTTGAAGTGAAAATTGTTTCTGCTTATTGAACAATTTTTAGAAACTACTTTAATTTTACGATCATGAAAGATGCAGTAGCTATTTTATGCGCCGGAGGTCCTGCCCCGGGCATTAATACGGTCATTAGCGCCGTCACTAAAATTTTTACTAACAACGGTTATACCGTTATTGGATTGAATGGAGGATACAAAAGTCTGTTTTCAGAAGAACCGGATTTTGTATATCTTGATTTCGAACAGGCCGATAATATTTATTCTCGGGGAGGATCTGCTCTTGTTATGAGCCGATATAAACCTTCCGATAAAGAGTTTAAAGCAGATTTCTTTGAGAAATATAATATAAAGTTATTGGTTACCATTGGTGGTGATGATACTGCTTCTACAGCTAACAGACTGTCCAAATTCCTGAAAGAAAAAAACTTGCAAGTAGCAAATATACATGTTCCGAAAACCATAGATAATGACCTTCCTTTGCCGGAAGGGTATCCTACTTTTGGATATCAATCAGCAAAAGAGGAGGGGGTAAAATTAGGGACGACCTTATACGAAGATGCCCGTACAAGTGGAAATTGGTTTGTGGTGTCGGCTATGGGACGAGAGGCCGGTCATTTGGCTTTTGGAATAGGTACGGCTTGTCATTATCCTATGATTGTTATTCCTGAAATGTTTGATAAAACTCCTATTACCTGTGATAAAATTACTCGTTTAGTAATTTCTTCCATGGTAAAACGACGTATTATGGGAATTCCTTATGGAGTAGCCATTATTAGTGAAGGAGTCTTCCATTTTCTAAGTGATGAGGATATTATTAATACAGGAGTACAATTTACATTTGATGATCATGGTCATCCGGAATTGGGTAATGTAAGTAAATCTCATATTTTTAATATGATGGTTCAACAACGACTTAAAAGTACAACACGTATTAAGATAAAGAGCAGACCTAATGAAATGGGGTATGAGCTTAGATGCTGCCGTCCCATTGCTTATGACCTTTCCTATGCGACTCAATTGGGTTTAGGAGTATATACATTGTTCAAGAGCGGTATTACTGGTTGTATTATTACCATATCTCGAGATGGACATCCTGAACCTTTGTACTTAAAGGATATATCAGATGAGAATGGAAAAATCAAACCTCGCCTTGTAAATATAAATTCGCATAAAGTTCAGACTATTTTAAGAAATAATTTACATTATATCACAGCAGAAGATTATCGGGCTGCTGTTAAATATGTGGATCATCCGGAAGAGTTTGACTTTTTCAAAATATTGGAATGGAATTAACTTGAAAATGTCTGTAAATTAAGAAGGAAGTAGGTTTGTTTATAATTTGACCTACTTCCTTTTTTGTATCACATTAGTAAAAACAAATATTAAGGATGGGAACAACAAAAATTTATTAAATAATAGAGTAGTGAACGATTACAATACTAAAAATTCAATAAGACAAATATCCTTGATGGATTCTTAAATATCGATTCCGTTATAGATTCTGGCTAAATAGGCAATATTCTTATCGTCTCCACTGAATGCATCCACAGGTTTTGACAAATAGTATGAAATAGGAGGAAGCATTGAGCCTTTTTGAGGTTTGGTAAACCCAAATAATCCTATATCTCTTTTGATGGCATCCGGAACAATTTTTGTCGGATCTTGGTTGTTCCATAAAGCCAAACATGTCATTAATTGAGTAGAAGAACCAACTAAAGGACGTATTTTTTCTATATCTTCAATTGTTCCAGCTTCATTCATAAAAATATCCGCCTGCTTAAACATAGAACAACCTGTTAAATCCTGACTGGAAACTTGACAACAGGTAACCCATATTTTACAATTGGGATTACCTTTTTTCGCTGAGGTATAAATGGTATCCCAACAGCGTTGAATAGCTTTCCGTCGAAACATTTGTGTTTTCTCCGGAGTGATATTTTCAATACCAGGGAACTGCTCATGCATTAGTTCTTCATACATTTCTTTTTCACAATCCAACCATTTCAAAGGAGGATAAGGCTCCATCACTGTGCCTGGATTCCATATCCAATCGACCATGAACCCATCCATTCCTGTTTTTTTGACAGCATCTGTAATGGAGTTTCCTAAATATTCCAAATAAGTACGGGTGAATGGGATATGGGGTGCAGATGGAGTGCCATAACTAAGTTCAGG
>CASFOM010000240.1 GCA_949296295.1 uncultured Alistipes sp.
GTTCAGCAAGGCTAGCCTTGCTGAACTGTGATAAATAATTTATTTTTGTCCAATAACTGTAACGGTTATTTAGGACTAGTCAGAGTTCCCTTTTTATAATACCACATAAGGATCTCCTGTCATTGTTATTGTTCCAGAACAACCTGTTGAATATCCTGGTTGTCCTCCTCCAACATAAATTTCCACAGAACCGGCTTTTTGAATCAAATTACCTTGTTCATCAACCAAGGCCAACTCTTCCGGTGTCAGAGTAAAGGTTACTGTTTTACTTTCATCTTTTTTCAAATGGATACGTTGAAAACCTTTTAACGCACGTATTGGCATACGAACATTTCCATTTTGAGGATGGGAAACATATAATTGCACTACTTCATCACCTTCACACTCTCCTGTATTGGTAACAGTGGCAGTAACTTGAATTGACTCTCCCGTTTTCACTTCGGGTACATTATTTAAAGAATCATAAGCAAATGTCGTATAACTTAGCCCGTACCCAAATGGATACCGAACCTCTCCCTTAAAATAACGATAAGTACGATTAGCCATAGAATAATCTTCAAAAGCAGGTAAATCATTATCGCTCATATAAGTCGTTAATGGCATACGTCCTGAAGGATTATACATTCCAAACAAAATATCGGTTATAGCGTCACCGGCAGCCTGTCCTCCATACCATGCTTGTAGAATAGCATCCGCATTCTGGCTTTCCCACTCAAAACTCATTACAGAACCTGACATATTAACCAAAATCAATGGACGTCCTGTTTTTTTCAACGCCTTCATTAATTCAGTCTGAATAGGAGGTAATTTTATCGTAGTACGGTCACCACTGGCAAATCCACCATATCCGGCTGCTCCCGCATCTCCTGCTTCTCCTTCATAATCGGCACTGATTCCGCCAACAAAAATAATAACATCTGCCTTTTTAGCTCGAGCAGCTATTTCTGTAAAAGAAGGGTTCCCTGGTAAAGTATCCACAATGCCTATTCCTTGTATGGAATCAATCTGTATTTGATCCCCCAATCGTTTTTGTAAACTTTTATAAGGAGTAATTATTTCAGAGGGTGTTCCGAAATAATTGGCCAACAAGGTTTGTCCATTGTCAATATTGGGTCCAATCAATGCAATACGTTTGATTTTATCTTTATTCAACGGTAAAATATTATCTTCATTCTTCAATAGCACCATTGATTTTTGAGCCATTTCATAAGCATGTTTCTTATGAGCATCACATTCAATAACTTCTCGGCCAATAGAAGCATACGGTACCATTTCTGCAGGATCAAACATTCCCAATTTAAATAATATCGTTAACAGGCGAGATAATGATACATTGATTTTCCGTTCAGAAATCAATCCCCGCTCTACTCCTTGTTGAAGGTTCTGATATAAATTTCCACACTCTAAATCCGTTCCGGTCAATACAGCATCAGCTACCGCTTCTATATTATTGGTATGTGTTTTATGATATTGGGTAAAATCATTTACAGCCCAACAATCGGATGTAACATATCCATCAAATCCCCATTGATTACGTAATATACTTTGTAATAATTCATTATTACCACAACAAGGCTGTCCTTCAAAACGATTATAAGCACACATAACACCATGTACTTTAGCTTTGACTACCAATTCTCGGAAAGCAGGTAAATAAGTATCCCACAAATCATACGCAGAAGCTTCTGCATTAAAAGAATGTCGTATACCTTCAGGGCCACTATGAACAGCATAATGCTTAGCACACGCTACTGCTTTTAAATATTTGGAATCATCTCCTTCTAATCCCCGGACAATAGCAGCTCCCATTTTAGCTGTCAGATAAGGGTCTTCTCCATAGGTTTCTTGTCCCCGTCCCCAACGTGGGTCCCGAAAAATATTAATATTTGGGGTCCAGTAAGTTAATCCACGATAAATCTCTCCTGTTTTCCCTTGTTTCAGGTCTTCATTAAAAAGTGCTCGACCTTCTGTTGCAGCTATATCTCCCATTTTTCGGATAGCTTCAGTATCAAATGTAGCAGCCATAGCTATTGCCTGAGGAAATACCGTTACTTTCTCTTTCGTTCGAGCAACACCATGCAAAGCCTCATTCCACCAGTTATAAGCTGGTATCCCCAAACGAGGAATAGCCGGAGAGGTATACTTCATCATTTGTACTTTTTCTTCCAATGTTAATCGGGCAATCAAATCCCTTACCCGAACTTTCAAAGGTAATTCAGGATTACGAAAAGGATAATCCTGTGAAGAAACTGCCCTACTTGTCCCTACAAGCAATAAAACGGCGATAACAATCCATCTTTTTTTCATAAAATATATTGAGATTTAAGTTAGTTAGTTCTTTTTTACACAAGAGGCAACAGACTCTATTAGTCGTTCTCCATAAGTAATTCCATTTTCATTATAACTATCTATGGTAAAATAATAAGTAACTCCAGCATTCAATCCTGGCAATTCAAATTGGCAACTATCCGTTACTTGAAAATTATGATATAATTTATCAGGAGCAATACCTGAACGAATAATATATCCGACAGCACCTTCTACAGGAGTCCATGATACTGTTGCTTTACATGAATCTGAAGTATCCCGAAGAACAGCAAAATCAGAAACTTCATGAGGAGCTGATCCACGTCCTTTCCCAAAAATACGTAGTTCACGTAATGATACATGATCAGAAATGGTATATGCTTTGTTTTCCCATTTTATATATCGTGCAGCAAAAGGAGTTTCAAACTCAATATAATCGTGAGGGGTATCTGTTTTCTTTTCACTCCTATCTGCAATTAAATACCAACGTTCACCATCATAGGAAGCCCATAGATTATAACTTTGAAATACGGGAGTAAATCCTTTCTGTGTAGCTCCATATTCATCATAATTAATTTGAATAGCCGATACATCTGAAATCTCCTGTAAATCTATCTGTACCCACTCTTTATCACTATTTCCAGCAGCTACCCAGGCCGTACGCACATCCTCATCGACCAAACTATTGACAGAATACTCCGGCGACAAACAAGACGACGCAGTCACTGGTTTACGAAAAGACAACAACATCCAGTCTGGACGACTTTTAACAGAATCAACAGTAGGAAGATACATAGGGTAATCCCCCAAATAGGTATCGGTATATAAATAATCATCCGAATCAAATCCTGCAGGATAAAACGAAATACGACGTTCAAACATATGACGGACAGAAATTGAATTAGTCGCTGCTTTCCAATAATCTTTCCCTACCTGAAACAAACAACCATGTCCAGCTCCTCCTATAAATCCGGTTAATTTATAAGAGACCGGACTGTTTTCCATATAAGAAAACGGTCCAGTAGGAGAATCACTTACATAAGTTCCATCGGCATACGATTTCCATTCTGTCCCAGGAGCTGCATATTGTAAATAATATTTTCCATTGTGCTCCGTCATCCACGCCCCCTCTATATAAGGACGACGTGATAATTCATTCCGCTCTCCGGTTCGTTCCCATCCATGTTGTTCTTTATTACTATTGAAACAATCAATAATCTTTGTTTGTGCTTCCAATGTATTCAAATCAAGCACTTGCATATGAATCGGATCGACAGGAGAACATCCATGATACATATATAACAGATTATTTTCCACATAAAAAGCGGGGTCCCAATAAGACCAAATCTCCTTTACCGGTTCCCATTCCCCTTTTTCTGGATGAATAGAACGAAACAGTTGTCCTTTCCCATGAGTAGAACCTACATAATACAATGCATCATTATGCACAAACAAACCCGGTGCATAATCCTCAATTGGCAATATTGAATCAGAAATAAACACATGTTTCCAATTCACAAAATCATCCGATACCCAATATCCTGAAGATTTAGAAGCAAATAAATAATATTTTTCTTTAAAATAAACAACTACAGGATCTGCCGCTTCTCTAATTCCATCTCCCCCGTCAATTTTCATAAACCGATAATTTAGATTAACAGGATTACAAAATGTTTTAGGAGAATCAGCTATTTGAGCCTCGATAGGAGGTAATTTTTGACATCCCATTTCCAATAAAAGGACAACAAAAATTGGTAAACTTAATTTTATATTCATTAGGTTTATTCCGTTTAGGTTATTATGAATAAAGATTATTTCTTTAATAGCCACGCAAGTTAATAAATATTTTTATAAATACAATAAAAGAGCATAGCTTTCCTCCTGTTCTTTTTTATATTTTTGTAAAACAAATCATTTCAAATAAAAAAATAAATACATCTATTATATTATAAATCAACAGCATAATTCTATACTACAAATAGGTCTCGTCAATAGGTAAAAGACTTATTTTCTATTTACGATTTACATAAATTGTATTTTTAACTACCTTTGATAGCATATTAATATTAAAATATTATGTTCTGTTTTTTTCGAAATACACTTATTTTTATCATTGCAATACCCTTTTTATATTGGTCCTGTAGAAAAGCTGAATCCCCTGTTTCAGATTCTCCAAACAAAGCAGTCAATGAATGGATAGAAACTGTCATGAGAAAAAATTATCTCTGGTATGAGGATATTCCTTCATCTTCTTCTTTAGATTACAATTCAGCTCCTGAAACCTTCTTTACATCTTTATTAAGTGAACGAGAAAAAGAAGAAACAGGTAACATATATTCCAGAATTGTAAAAATTGAAAATCCAAACAGTAAGACCATTACTAATGCTACAGATAGTTACGGTTTTGAATTCAGCCTTTATGGAGCATCTCTGCCTTCTGAAAATGAGAACCGACTAATATATATAGGAAAAGTACAATATGTTTTACCTGACTCACCTGCAGCAGATGCAGGATTATTAAGAGGAGACTTTATATTATCTATTGACAATCAAACGATTAATTTAGATAATTATAATTTATTATATAGAGGAGGTCAAGCAGTATTCAAAATTGGTCGATATGATGAATCCACACAACAAATCAAAGAGACAAGAACGGTAACCATCCCTGCATCCAGGACAGTAAACAATAATCCCATATATCTTTGTACAACTTATGAGACGAATGTTGGAAAGGTAGGTTATTTAGTGTACAATCATTTTTCTGTAGGAATTAATAGTTCCCATGATACAGCATACGACAATGCTTTACGCGAAGCGATACTCAAATTAAAATCAGAAAATATCAATAAATTGATTTTAGATTTGAGATACAATACAGGAGGAGCCCTATCTACCTGTATTTTACTTGCATCCATGTTGGTTCATGAAAACAATTACAACGATCTTTTCTGTATACAAACCTATAATGATTTACAATCTCCAAACGAAATACGGTATTTTTTTTCTCCGGAATATATTCAAAATGGAGCAAACTTGAATTTATCTGAACTGTATGTTTTAACAAGTAATTGGACTGCATCTGCAAGCGAAACACTTATAAATTGTTTGCGTCCTTATATGAATATTGTCACCATAGGAAAAACGACAGAAGGGAAAAATGTAGGTTCTTCTTATTTTTATTCCGAACAGTTTGGCTATTACTTACAACCTATTACATATAAAATTCGTAATTCTCTTCAAGAAACAGGAAATCCTTCAGGGATTACCCCCTCTTTTATTGCAGATGATTCTTTCGTTGATGTAAAAGAGTTAGGTGCTTCCAACGAATTATTATTACAAACAGCGTTACAAATCATAGAAGGAGACTTTCCTGTTGTTAAATCAGGAAATCTTGAAAACAACTCTGTGTCCAAATTATTTCAAACCCATATAAATTCTTTTTTAAATCATCCATAGCCTTTGTCAAGCCAAGTTAATATATCACTGTTAATCAGCATGATAAAAAAACGACAACCTTTTTCGATTAATTTTTTCTTTTAAAATATTGTGAATACAAAAAAAAACGCTACCTTTGTAGCGGTCTTTTAATAGATCGTTTAGGTTAGTAGTTTTAGGTTAGTTTGGGGAAAGGACGGTTAAATAGTTTTTCACAAATGGTTTAACCTCCTTTTTCTATTAAGCCCAGGTGGTGAAATTGGTATACACGCTACTTTGAGGTGGTAGTGGCGGA
>CASFOM010000241.1 GCA_949296295.1 uncultured Alistipes sp.
AACAACGAAGGGGTTTCAAACATTATTTCTGCTGACCAAATGAGCCGTTTCCCCGATGCCAACATAGGGGATGCCATGAAACGTGTTCCGGGCATCAATGTCCAGTATGACCAGGGAGAAGCCCGTTTCGGACAAGTTAGAGGAACCGCTCCTGACCTGACTTCTGTAACCATGAACGGAAATAAATTACCTTCTGCAGAAGGAGGAACAAGAGCCGCTCAACTTGACCTGATTCCTACGGATATGATACAAACCATAGAAGTAAAAAAAGTGGTAACCGCAGATATGGATGGTGATGCAATCGGAGGTTCGGTAAACTTAATCACCAAAAACTCTCCGAGCAAACAAAGCATCAATGCCAGTGTATCTTCCGGATATAACCCTATTTCAAAAAAGGCACAGTTCAATGGTTCTGCCAGTTGGGGAGATAGATTTTTCAAAAATAAATTAGGAATAATGGCCGCTTTGGCTTACAACAATAATCCTGCCGGCTCTGATGACATTGAAGCTGTATGGTCTCAAGACGATAACGGAAATGCTTACATCAGCGAATTTGAAATTCGTCAGTATTACGTCCATCGGGAACGGCAAAGTTATTCTTTAGCCCTTGACTACGATTTCAATGCCAATCATAAAATAGAAGCAAAAGCCATGTATAACCGCCGAAATGACTGGGAAAACCGTTATCGGCTCACTTATAAGGACATTACTCCTCAAGAAGACGGAACCTACACCTCTTTCTTGCGCAGACAAACCAAAGGGGGAAGTCCCAATAACAAATATGCCCGATTGGAACGTCAACAAACCAAAGATTTTGCACTGAATGGTTCTCATATATTCGGAAAATTATCTACTGACTGGTTTTTCGATTATGCCACAGCATCAGAAGAACGTCCTAACGAACGATACATCGGGTTTGATACGGATGAGGACAATCCGGAAATATTCAATATAGATCTATCTGACGGGAATAAACCGGTATTCACTCCTCAAAATCCCGAACGAATGATTCTAAACAGTGACAACTTCGTTAAATTGGATGAATTAACCGAGTCTTTTGGTGACATTCAAGAAAAAGAATACAAAACAGGCGCCAACTTCAAACTGCCGTTAGCTTCCGGACGTTTCGGAAATACGTTGAGATTTGGGTACAAATATCAAAACAAACATAAAGACAATACGGTTACATTTTATGACATGGAACCTAATGATGAAAATTTCAACACTGCATCCATGAGTGCCGGAAATATTTACAATGCTACACGAAAAAAATTCTATGCAGGAAATTATGTTGCAGGAGATTTCATATCCAAAGAATATCTTGGGCATCTTGACTTTAACAACCGAAGTCTGTTCGCTGCTGAACGAAATATGGAAGAAGAAGCCGGAAATTACTCCGGGAAAGAAACCATCCATGCCGGATATTTGCGATTAGACCAAGAAATAGGGAAGGAAACCGATATCATTGCCGGCATTCGCGTAGAAAATACACGTTTGGACTATTCCGGATTTTCCTTTGATGTAGATGAAGAAACGCTTACTCCTACCAATAATAAAAGAAATATTACCAATATTTTACCTTCTGTATTAGTTAAATCTTCTCCTGTAAAAGATTTAGTCCTCAGAGCCAGTTTTACCACCACTTTAGCCCGGCCAAAATTCAGTCAGTTGGTGCCTGGAGATATCATCAGTTTGTCTGACGAAACTTTCACTCAAGGGAATCCCGATTTAAATAACACCATCTCCAATAATGTGGATGTCATGGCAGAATATTATTTCAAATCCGTAGGGTTGATCTCTGCAGGAATCTACTATAAACGCATCAAAGGATTTATTGTTGATGCCTACATCCCTGATTATGAAATCAACGGAACCGTTTGGAAAGAATATTACAAGGCTGTCAATGCAGGAAATGCCAATCTGTTGGGAGTAGAAGTTGCTTTCCAACGTGATTTGGGATTCATCTCTCCTTCCTTGAAAAACTTTGGGATATACGCCAACTATACCTA
>CASFOM010000242.1 GCA_949296295.1 uncultured Alistipes sp.
CAAATAGAACAGGAATTCGAAGAAAATTTCAATGGGGCTTTTGAACTGTTCAAACAAAAAAATACCAATGAATTCAAAGAATTCAGAGATAAAACAAATCAACAATTCAGTGAACTTCTAAAACGTGACTGGGAAAAATTCTCCTCGGAAGAACCTCAAGAACGTCCCATAAGACCTGAACCGGAAAAACCTCCAGTAGCAAAGCCTTCTGATGAAAAAACCGTCCCTCAAGAGCTAGAGGTAGAAAAAGACATTCCCTTCATAGAGAAAACAGATGAAACACCGACCGATATTCCCGGAATAGAGCCTGTTGCTCCTTCTCAGGATACAACCGGAAAAATATCGTTTATGTTCTATGGACAAACCTACAACATTTCCCCCCTGCCTGAAATTTCATTTACTCTCAATAGTCTTAACGAAATAGAAATTGCTGAAGCATGGAGTAAATTTGCCGCATTACCATATGAAAAAACTGTAAACGAATGTATCGGCATTCACCATTCTTTACAATTAAACGACTGGGGATATTTTTTACTATGTGGAGAAGTTTCCCGACAGTTATTAGGGAAAAAAGAAGGGGATGAAATAGCCTTTTTTCAAACATTTTTACTCTGTCAATCCGGATATGATGCTAAAATTGCCCGATCAGAAAATGGACTGCTTTTGTTAGCTCCCAGCTCCGTCATGATTTATGGTTATCCATTTCTCGATATGGATAATAAAAAATATTACATATTGAATAAGAAAATACCCGGTTCGATGGCCATTTACACATACAGACAAAATTTTTCTTTGGCATCAAAACCTATGGACATGTATATAAAAGATATTCTTCGCTTGTCAGAAAAGACAACTGTATCGGAAAAAAGAATCGGAAATACGGGAAATACGATTGCTGTTCCTGTAAACCAGGCATTAATTGATTTTTATCGTAATTATCCTCAGTGTGATTTCCCTGTTTATATGCATGCTCCGGTAGATAACCATACCGCAGAAGCATTATTACCTCCTTTGCAAAAATATATTGAAGGGAAAACAAAAACAGAAGCAGCCAATCTATTACTTAATTTCGTTCAAACATCTTTTGAATATCAAACGGATCCGGAACAATTCGGATATGAAAAACCATTTTTTATAGAAGAGACGTTCTTTTATCCGTACTGTGATTGTGAAGATCGCGCAATACTCTATGCCTATTTAGTACGAACATTGCTTGATTTAAAAGTTGTTCTGCTTAATTATCCCAATCATATTGCCACTGCCGTCCATTTTACGGAACCGGTATCCGGTGATTATATAAAAATAGAGAATCAGATTTATACAATTTGTGATCCAACCTATATCAATGCATCGATAGGAGAAGCCATGCCTCAATGCAAGACAGCTACGGCACAAGTGATTCCTTATTAAAATATTGTTGTCCGATAATCATATTTATCATATGACTAATCTCTATAATAAACTATAATCATAATTACAATAATCAATGAGTCAAGAATATTACAGAGGTTTTTATCGGACAACAATAAATTTATGAGATACTTATAAGTTTTTTATTGATTCTTAAAGAGAAAAGATTTACAAGATTGACTATCTGAATATAAAATCCGAAACAATATCCATATCTCCATTATTTTTCCTAAAATAATGGGCACTGACGGAAATATTCTGTCCATCTTATTCCTCTTAAAACTGGAAATAGATAAATGGCTGTATGTCTCCACTCTTTATCTGCATCACCAACCAAATGAGCAAACTCACAAACAGCACCTTCAAGAACATAGGGAAACGGGAAATAACTTCTTGAAAACGCTCCTCCATGGATTTAGGCATAAAATGCAACAAATATCCGATGAGCATCAAAAACACAATGGGACGATAACCCGATACAAATTCCCAAAAGATATGACCGTTAAAACGACAGAATATCTGACGAAGAACAGTACACGCAACTTCCATATTGTCTGCCCGGAAAAAAATCCACCCAAAACAAACGACATGGAATGTAATCAATACCCCCAGGATACGACGCCAAGGAGAAACCATATCTGCGCCCTGGGCCTTAAAACCTGGAGAAAGTGACATAACCAACTTGTGAACGGCCAACGCAACTCCATGAATCCCTCCCCAAAGGACGAAACGCCATGATGCCCCATGCCAAAGACCTCCAAGCAACATGGTAATCAATAAATTCAAATAGGTACGCCATCGCCCTTTACGGTTTCCTCCCAGTGAAATATAAAGATAATCCTTCAACCAACTCGACAAGGAGATGTGCCAACGACGCCAGAATTCAGTAATGGTAGCTGACTGATAAGGTGAATCAAAGTTAATATTGAAACGAAATCCCAAAATCAATGCTATACCGATAGCCATATCGGAATATCCTGAGAAGTCACAATAAATTTGCAACGCATATCCATAAACCCCCATCAGATTTTCCAACCCGGAATAGAGAAGAGGGTTATCAAAAACACGATCTACAAAATTTACACTGATATAATCCGAGATAACTGCTTTCTTGAATAAACCGCAAATGATAAGATAAATCCCCTTATCAAACATTTCCCGGGTAACTATCAACGGATTTTGCCGAATCTGGGGAATAAAATCACGGGCCCGGACAATAGGACCTGCCACCAATTGAGGGAAGAAAGAGATATAAAAAATATAATCAATCCAGTGATCCAAGGGAGGAATACGACGACGATAAACATCAATCACATAACTCAGTGACTGGAAGGTAAAGAAAGAAATCCCTATGGGAAGAAAAATATCCTCCAATCCAATGGTACTTTCCGTAAAGTTGTTTATCAAATCAATGAACATATTGGTATATTTAAAATAGACCAATATCCCCAAATCAATAACCAAACTCAGAGCTACCCAACCTTTACGTTGCCGTTCTGTACGGGAACCATGCAGAAAATGCCCAATCGCATAATCCGACAAGGACATGAAAACAAGCAACAAGAAATAAAAACCACTCGATTTATAATAAAAATAGAGCGAGAAAAGGGTAACATACACTATTCGCAGCATTACCCTATGGGACATGAATCTATAAAAGAATGTAAATCCCAAAAATAAAAAAAGGAACAATCCGCTACTGAATATCAACGGATTGGACTGACTATACTCAAATAGTCCGGCAAGTTTCGATATATCAATTTGCGGCAACACGATTCGTCAAATTTCGATTATAACTGTTTATAAACGCTTCATACATCAACATTCCCTGTAACTGATAACCTTCTGAGGTAAAATGTATCCGGTCCCGAGCCATAAGCCCCTGTTTAAACCAAGACTCCGCTGCTCCCTCACCCCCACAAGCCGAATACATGTCCCAATAAGCCAAATGATTACTCTCTGCATATTCACAAATCATCTGACGCAAAACCCCTAAGTTCTTATTCAACACATACGTTCTGCGGCCTCGTACATAAGCCCGCCGATAATTTTCCATAGGAGTTACCAACAGAAAGACCGATTCTGGATTAACCTTTTTCAATTGTTTTATCAAAGCATCCATAGCATTCCGAAAAACATCTTTATCAAATCGGGAAGAGGCTGCTTCGTTTGTTCCTAAGGAAATAACTATCAAATCAGGATGTAAACCGGCACTTTGTTCGATCAAACCCGTATTCAAATAATGAGAACAACATGCTCCATTAACTCCTACACTATGATAAAGAATGCCGGGTTGTGCATTCTCCAATGAAAATCCATAAAAAATAGGAGTATTGTACCGTTCATCCGTTATCAATCCCGTCAAAGTGAGAGAATCCACACAATCCATCAAAAAAATATCCGTCATATAATTCAAGGTAGTATCCGGACAAGAAATACCGATACTTAATGATTCCGGTTCTTCCAACAAGGGAGCTGACTCATGATGAAAAACACGAATCGTATTGAATCGGTAATCCATCATAGAATCCTTTTTCAAGGTCTGCAACGTAAATTGAATCTGATTTTGATGAGTGGCCAAAGCAATTCCTCCTATTCCCGGCCTAAACTCAATATTTTTTTGAATACATTTACTGTTCTGCCACGTATTGGAAGACGTAATACGATAATCTACCGGTTCATTCGAAGACGCCAATTTGAGCGGAACAATCAATCCCCTACCTGCATTTCCAAAACTACGCTGCAACTGACAACGTACTGTCCGGGTTAATTCCCCTGCCTGAATATGAGAATCTCCTATGTGAAGAATAGAAACCGTATGCGGAGAATCAAAAAAATCTCCTGAATCGCGTTGTAGCAAATCCAATTGAGTAAAAAAGCCCGTCAAGGTTGAATCCTTATCTACAATTTGATTGGAAGTTCTATTCAAAAAATGATACCGGGACAACAAGGATGTATCTCCACAAATTTCTACCGGTTTCGGAACATAATCTCCCGAAACAGTACGACTATCGGCAACAGAAACAGATATTTGAATTCCCCATACTGTAACCAATAACAGGACAATTCCAAAACATATTTTTTTTATTGTCCCTGTCATCAACGGCCACCCTCCATAGGTTCTATCTTATCCAGTAAAGCATCCACAAAATCACGAGCAATAACCTTGGCTCCTGCGGAAGAAACATGAGTATAATCCTTAGCCGCCCAACGCTTCTCTACAAATTTCACCATACTGTTTTCTCCTCCCATAGCGCTGTAAACATCAAAAAATCCTATACCGCACTTTTGAGCTATGGAACGCTGACAGGCAACCATAGACTTGATTTCTGGCATAGTCACATATTCTCCATCCTCCTTCGTACTCCGATCACTTACTCCCATCATGATAATATCTGCGGAAGGATAGCATCTTCGTATATTCTTTACTACAGAAACCATTTGTTTCTCAAACCAGGAATAATCGGTCATTCCTTTCGCTACTACATTAATTCCAAACTCAAGCACAATCATATCATAACCACAAAATGCGTCATATGCCTGATTATAACCTTTCCTGAGTTTATAAAACTGCATTCCGGAACTGCCTCTATCTGCATAATTATCCACAGCAATCCCTTGGTGACCATCCATCAAAACACCGTAAGCAATAAATCCTTCCGTCAAGGAAAAATTAAAGTCCAAAGAATTGATTTTTCCTACATCCTGAATAACTACCCGTTGAAGGTCCGGGGAAGAAGGCGGAGTAAATGTCCGCTCAATGGAATCATTCACCATAGCCCGAATAACCGTATGTCCCGTATTGATGAAGATAAAGGAAGCCTGGGTTATATCCGTTAAATATTTCTTAAATTTCGATGTACGATAACGAACAAAAGCCTGATCATCCTGAGGAGTATATAAATAACCGGAGAGTAAAAAACGACTGTCGGTAATGGAATCGTTTTTCTTCTTAATGGAAAAGTTATTCCAACCCCCAAACTCATGAACCACTGTTTGGCGAAGCTCGGAAACAATAGATTCTATGGGCACAAAACCTACGCCTCGCCCTCCAAAAGCTTCCTGTAACATTTCACGAATATCTCCCGTTAAAATATCTCCTTCCATAAAAGAGTCTCCCAAAAAAGCGATACGAACAGGTCTTGGCTCCTCTGATGACAAGGCCTGGCGCAATCGTGCTACTACATCTCCCGATGTTGTGTAATCTTCTATGGCTACAACAGGTTTCCGACGTTCAATACTCGGATCAATCAATCGGACAGGTTCTTTTTCAGGCTGAGGGACTTCCGGGGTAACAGACAATCCTGCGGAATCTGTTGCCGGACCAACCGTATCGGTCGTTTTCCCCGGGAAAACAGAATCTTTTTCTTCCAACTTCCCTTCCGAAGGAGAAAGGGTTGGTGCCGCTACTTCATTATTTTCTTCCTGTAAGGAATCTTCTTCAAAATCTTCCGGAATCTCTGCCTGCATCTGTTCCGCTAAAAAATCAGGCAAAACAGGGGTAGATACTTCCGTTTTCGGCTTATATACAATATCCGAAAGAATATCCGCCCGCTTCACGTCAACCCCCAAAAATCCAAAAGCAGGAACAAAACGAATAAACAGCAATACAAGGGTTACCCATGCCGTAAATACAAACGACTGCCCTATATAATTTTTCTGATTTTCCAACATATCCTTTTGTTCTACAATACCAATGAAAAAATATCTTTATGGAAAAGCAGTGCCGATGCAAAAGCTTCTACTCCATCACCTCGCCCGACAAAGCCCAACTTTTCCCGAGTAGTCGCTTTAATGGATACATCCTCCTCAGATACCTTCAAAATAGAGGATAAAATCTCTCGCATCGATGCCACGAAAGGTTTGATCTTAGGATTTTCCAAACAAAGCATCACATCAATATTCCCTACACAATACCCCTGTTCTTCAACCAAAAAAATGGTTCTCCGCAACAACTCTTTACTGTCAATACCTTTAAATTCATCCGATGTATCAGGGAAATGCGTACCGATATCTCCTAAAGCCAAAGCACCCAACAAGGCATCGCATACAGCATGTATCAACACATCTCCGTCCGAATGAGCCACCTCGCCTTTCTCATAAGGAATACGTACACCTCCCAACCAAAGGGGTAATCCCTCAGCCAGGCGATGAACGTCATATCCATATCCTATTCTGATTTTTTTCATACACACTGAAAATAAAGAACAAAGATATAGAAAAAAAGAAGAGGTCCTATGCTGGTAGTCTCTTTAATTTCTAATC
>CASFOM010000243.1 GCA_949296295.1 uncultured Alistipes sp.
ACCAGCTGAACTACCACACCGTTTTTCTTAAATGCAATGCAAAGATATGACTGTTTTTTTGAATCTCCAAATAGAAATGAATATTTTTTTGAAATTTTTTTTCTTGTTTTTTGTAAATTATTGATAATAAAAAATATAACGATTTATGTTTTTTCGGTTAAAACTGTTTTTGGAGGGACTGGGGAACTTTGATTGTTTTTTGGAAAGGAGGGAATGGATGTTTTTGTATTGGATGAAAGAAAGGATATAGCGAAATATTGTCGGAAACAGGAGGAAGTATGGCGGAAAAAAGAGACGTCTTTTTAAAATTCTGCTATATTTGCAGAAACAAAACTTACGGATTTTATGATTAGGTTTGGCATTATCGGTACCAATACCATTACGGAAAAATTTTTGAAGGGAGCTTTTTTAGATTCCCGTTTTACTCTTTCAGCCGTTTATTCACGAGAGGAGTCTCGTGCGCGAAGTTTTGCGTCACGTTATGGAGCACCTCATATTTTCACCTCACTGGAGGCTATGGCTTCAAGTCCATATATAGATGCAGTGTATATAGCCTCTCCGAATGCCTTGCATGCTCCTCAGTCCATTCTGTTTATGCGTCATGGGAAACATGTTTTGTGTGAAAAGGCCTTTGCCTCGAATGCGCGGGAGGTTCGGGAAATGATATCGTGTGCGCGGGAACATGATGTGCTGTTGATGGAGGCGATGAAACCGTCCTTGCAACCTAATTTCCGGGTAGTTTGTGAGCATCTTCCTCGGATAGGCAAGATTCGTCGTTATTTTTCGTCCTATTGCAGCTATTCGAGCCGATATGACCATCTCAAGGCAGGCATAGTAGAAAACGCCTTTAAGCCGGAGTTATCGAATGGCGCGTTGATGGATATAGGGGTTTACTGCATCTATCCGATGGTTATTCTGTTCGGGAAGCCTCAGGAGGTGATAGCATCATCCTATCCTCTTTATACGGGTGTTGATGGTCAGGGTTGTGCCATTTTCCGTTACGAAGAGATGGATGGCTTGATTAGTTATGGGAAGACGGCGCCTTCTTCTCTTCCTACGGAGATTTTGGGAGAAGAGGGTTCTATTCTGATAGAGCGTATCGGGTTGATGCAGAGTGTTCGGTTGATTCCTCGGAACGGTACTCCGGAAGATTTGACAATACCTCCCATTGAAGGGGATATGTATTTTGAGTTGAAGGAATTTATTGATTTGTTGGAGCGCGGGGAACGGGAATCCCGGATTAATTCTCATCAAAATTCTTTGCTTGTGATGGAGTTGATGGATGAGATACGTCGTCAGATTGGGTTGGTTTATCCGGCGGATGGTTTGACTCAGGTGGAAACATTGTAATAATCTGTTTTTTGGAAATGGGAGGATTATCATCCTTGCCAGCCGCCATGTTGTTATCGGAATTCAGACAGAGCGGCCAACGTTTGTTTCCTCTGTTTTCAAAGTTGATTCATAATAAAAAGAGGTTGTGTCAATTCATTTTGACACAACCTCTTTTTATTGTGTTTTTTCGGTTAGTACCCGAAAATCTGTTCTTGAGTGAGTCGTTCTATGGGACCGTATTTTTCCAGCGCCTTTAAGTCCAGTTCTTTTTCATCCCCGAGGATGCAGTAGATGTAAGGGCGTTCCTTTACCCATTTTTTCTGGAACGCTTCCACATCGTCCAAGGTTAATTTCTGTACTTCCTGGAACGTCTTTTCTTGAGGATCGGAGTCCAGACCTAATTTCTGCAGGTTCAGGTAGTACCAGAGTACGCTTTCTTTGTTGATACGGCTTGTCCGCAAACGGGTAATCAATCCTTCCTTAGCCAGAGAGAATGCCTGTTCCGATTTGGGCATGTCGTTGATGATTTCATCAAAGGCAGCCATGGCGTCAGCCGCTTTGTCATTCTGGGTGGCGATAAACAAAGTCATGAGGTAGTTGTTGTCCAGTTTTGAAGGTTCTTGCAATCCGGCACTTGCGGAGTATGCCAATCCACGAGCTTCCCTCATTTCCTGGAATACGATGGAGTTCATTCCTCCTCCGAAATATTCATTGTATAAGGTGAGTATTGGCGTTATGGCAGGATCGAACGTTTCCCCTTTGTTTGAAATACCTCTCAAATAAATTTGTTTTGCTTTGTAGGGGGCCATCAACACTTTGCTTTCAGGGGTTAATTGTTGTTTGAAAGGCGTGCTTTCCGGTACCGCTTTCAGCTGTTCCGGAGTCTTGTGTTCCCGGTCAATGATTTCTGTGATTTCCTGTAAGGATCTGGGACCGTAATAGAGGGCCTTATGTTCATATCCGAACAATTCCTGCATCCGTTTCGTCAGCTCTTGAGGAGTTACGGCAGCTAATTCCTGAGCGTTCAATATGTTGGTGTAAGGTGATTTTGGGCCGTATATGGCGTACTGTTGCAGTGCGTTGAAGTTGGCGGATTGGTTCAATTTGGCGTCCGCTCTGCTTTTCAGGATATCACTTTTCAGGTTTTCCAAGGTAGCTGCATCGGGTTTTGCCTGAGCAATCAGTTTTTCAAAGAGCTTCATGGCTTCTTCCATGTTTTCATCGATACCGCTCAAGGTCACATAAGTTTGTTCTACTCCGGGACTGACGCTGAAGGAGCAGGCCAACCGGTAAAATTCCTGTTTGATTTGTTCCGGTGTCATGTCTTCTGTTCCTAAATAATCCAAATATCCGGCGGCCAAACCCAATGCCTTGTCGTTCTGACTGCCCATATCGAACAGGTAAGTGAGGGAGAACAGTCCGTTGGTTACGTTTTGTTTGTACAATATGGGGAGTTTTCCTTTGGTTTCCCCTTTTTGCATCTCTTTTTCAAAGTTTACGAAATGGGGTTCAATCGGTTCAGGTCTGGAAGCCTGTATTTCTCTGAGGAAGGCACTTGCTGTGTCTCTGTTGGTTTCAATGGGAGTTATTTTCGGTTTTGCAATTTTCTGTTCGTTAGGATCGGTTCCTTGTCGTTTGTAAACGGTTACGTAATTGTCCTTGAGGTTTTCGTTGGCGAATTGCACAATCTCCTCTTTGGTGATTTTTGACAAACGTTCCAGTTTTTTTACTTCATCGGCCCAATCGGTTCCGTTGATGAATGAGCTGACAAACATATCCGCGCGGTCTCCATTGCTTTCCAATAAAGCCATTTGAGAACGCTTGTAGTTGTTGAGGGTTGCTTGCAAAAGCTTTTCGTCAAATTCTCCGCGTTTTACTTTCTCAATCTCTTCCAGTACGATTTTCTGAGCTTCTTCCAATGTCTGTCCTGCCTTCGGAGTAGCTCCAACCAGCAAGGCTTCGTAATCCGCCAATCCTAAAGAACCGGCATAAGCACCCAGCACCTTTTGTTGTTGGTTAATGTCCAAATCGATTAATCCGGCTTGTCCGTTATAGAGTACGGCGGATAGGAGGGCCGTTAGTTCCCGGTCTTTTGTCGTTTGTCCTTTTATGTTCCATCCCAACATCAAGGAAGGAGTTTCCAGCCCGAACACTTCGCGTACGACAGGTTGTTCCAGAGGAATTACGGGAGCAGGCTGATACTGTGGGAGCGAATCATTGGGTTTCAGCGAGCCGAAGTATTGGTCAATGATTCGTATCATCTGATCCGGGTTGAAGTCTCCGGATAGGCAGATGGCCATGTTGTTGGGGACGTAATACTTTTTATAATAGTTTTTGATGTTTGTGATGGAAGGATTTTTCAGGTGTTCCTGAGTTCCCAGTACGGTTTGTGTTCCGTAGGGATGGTTGGGGTATAGAGCGCTGAGGAGAGCGGTGAACACTTTTTGTCCGTCTCTGGTAAGCGACATGTTTTTTTCTTCATAAACGGTTTCCAATTCGGTGTGGAATCCTCGTATTATGGCGTTTTGGAATCGGTCAGCCTGTATTTTTGCCCAGTTTTCCGTTTCATTGGCCGGGATGTTTTCCACATATACGGTTTGGTCGTATCCGGTATATGCGTTTGTTCCGGTAGCGCCTATTGCGGTCATTAATTTATCGTATTCATTGGGGATGGATAGTTTTGAAGCCTCATAGGAAAGGCTGTCAATGACGTGATATATGGCAGCTCTTTGTGTAGAGTCTTCCGTTTTTCGGTAGGTTTCAAAACATTGTTCGATGGAGTCGAGCAACGGTTTTTCCTGCTGGTAGTTTTGTGTACCGAATTTTTCCGTTCCCTTGAACATGAGGTGTTCGAAATAGTGTGCCAGTCCGGTAGTTTCGGCGGGGTCGTTCTTGCTGCCGACCTTTACGGCGATGTAGGTTTGTATTCGGGGCGTTTCATGATTTTCGGACATATATACCTTCAATCCGTTTTTTAGGGTATATATCCGCGTGTTCATGGGGTCTCCCGGGACCGTTGTGTAGCTGTATTCCGTTTTTTGGGTACAGGCTACTGTTCCCGCTCCGATAGCGAGCAGGAGCAATACATAAGCAGTTATCTTTTTCATGTTTTTATAGTTTGTCGAAACAATTTGTCAAAGATATATGGTTTCGGGACAAAAACGGAATGTTTTGAAATATATTTTTCGAGGGAATGTTTTGCGGTGGATTTTTTATCGGGACAGGTTGTTTTTTTATGTTTTTTGTTTCTTTTTGTCTTAAGGGGGGGAGGGATAGGTCAGGGTATCCTTTTGAGAGGGTTCCGGTGTTTTGTTTCGGGTAATGTGTTCAGAATCGTTGGGTTTGGATATGATGTTTAAATGCAGTATAAAATGTATCAACGGATAGTTTTTTAGTATAAACAGATAGAAAATGATGTTAAAGGGGATTCTAAACAAAAAAAATGATTTTTTATGTTGGAAATAAATAAAAAAAAGATAACTTTGTAAGATAAAATCGGTTCCTGGGGGTATGGTCCAAGTGTAAGGGGCGGATTAAGGTAGGAAATGTAATTGTTTCCGTTGTTTTTTTGATTAACCTGTAAACTGAAAATAAATGGATCGGAAAGAATTTCTAATCAAGACGGCTTTGTGTGGAGGTGCGTTGGCGGCAGCTACTTCTCCGATGAAGTTGTTTGGGGGGCCGTCTTCGGCGGCGAAACCCAAATCACCGGAATTGAAACTCTCTTTTCAGGAAGGGATTGCACCGGGAGATTCGTTGGAAGCGAAGTTGGATTTTATGGAATCGTTAGGCATTAAGGGTTTGGAACCGGGAGGCGGCAACTTGTCATCGCGTGTTTCGGAACTGACCTCCAAATTGCAGGGGAGAGATATTAAGATTAGTGCCATATGTGCGGGTTTCAGCGGATTTTTATTGTCGGAAGATGCGTCTGTACGGAAACAGTGTATGGACAGCATGACGGAGATTTTGGAAGCGGCAGGAGCGTTGGGGGCTCGTGGAGTTATTCTGGTACCGGCCTTTAACGGCCAGAAGCCTGCGTTGCCACATACGCGCGAGACACGTAATTTTTTGGTAGAGGAGTTGCATGAATTGGGAGAGATAGCGGCTAAATTCAATACGACGGTTATTTTGGAGCCGTTGAATCGGAATGAGGCTCATTATCTTCGACAGGTAGCGGATGCGGCGTCACTGTGTCGTGATTCGAAGAGTTCGGGGATTGCGTGTATGGGGGATTTCTGGCACATGACGGCGGAAGAGACTTCGGATTACGGAGCATTCTTTTCGGCAGGACCTTATCTGAAACATGTTCATATAGCGAGTCGGGGCAATCGTATTATGCCTGGAGAAGATGGCGAGGTGGATAACTATATAGAAGGTTTCCGCGCCCTTAAAGCGTTGAACTACGACGGTTATGTAAGTTTTGAATGCGGGACGCGTGGAGATCGGGCCGAAACGGTTACCGCTGCTGTGAATTTATTGCGGAAACAATGGTCCGAAGCGAAAATTTAATAATGAAGAAACAAAAAAACGTATAACTATCTAAATCATACTTAAAACAATGAAAAAGAGTAACATCAGCCGAAAAGAATTCCTTTCTTACGGAGCAGCTATCGGGGCAACGGCTGCTATGGGTAGCGTAGGTTCTGTCCTGACGTCATGTACACCGAAAAGTTCTGAACCGCAATATACCCCATTGAAAGCGGCAGGAGAATATTATGTACCCAATTTGCCGGACAAAGCACCCGACGGGAAAGAGTTGCGAGTAGGTCTGGTAGGTTGCGGCGGACGTGGTTCAGGAGCCGTAGAAAATGTATTGAATGCAGCAAACGGTATTACCATTACTGCCTTGGCAGATGTTTTTCCCGACAAAGTGGAAGGGTTGCGTAACTCTTTGAAAAACAATCGAAAGATAGAAATTCCGGAAGCCAACTGCTATGTAGGATTTGATGCCTATAAGAAATTGATGGATTCAGGTGTAGTGGATATGGTATTGTTATGTACTCCTCCTGTTTTCCGTCCGGAACACTTTAAATATGCCGTAGAAAAAGGTTTGCACAGCTTCATGGAAAAACCCATATCCGTCGATCCGGCAGGTTACCGTACCATTGTGGCTGCAGCGAAACAGGCAGATGCGAAAGGGTTGTCTGTAATTACCGGGACACAACGTCATCACCAACGTTCTTATGTAGAAGCATACAAGAAGGTCATGGAAGGTTACATAGGCGAGATTACGGGCGGAAATGTTTATTGGAATCAGAACATGTTGTGGTATCGGGAAAAAGATCCGAAATGGACCGATACCGAATGGATGATTCGCGACTGGGTGAACTGGACGTGGCTTTCCGGAGACCATATTGTAGAACAACACGTTCACAATATTGACGTATTTATGTGGTTCAGTGGATTGAAACCGGTACGTGCGACAGGTTTTGGAAGCCGTCAGCGTCGTATCACAGGAGACCAGTACGACAACTTCAGCATCGATTTTGAATTTGAAAACGGTATTCACATGCATAGTATGTGCCGTCAGATAGACGGATGTTCATCCAATGTAAGTGAATTTATCCAGGGAACGAAAGGTTCTTTGTATCTTGATTCCGGAAGCAATGCAGTGATTAAGGATTTGGCCGGCAATGTGGTATGGGAATACGACAAGGAAGCGGCAAAAGCAGCTTTCCAACAACATAACCCCTATACGTTGGAACATGTGAATTGGATAGAACATATCCGTAGCGGCAAACCGTTCAATCAGGCCATTGAAACGGCACAGTCTTCCTTGGCAGGGACTATGGGCCGTCAGGCAGCCTATACGGGACAGACTATCGCTTGGGCTGATTTCAGTGCTGATCCGATGAATTTGCTTCCTTCTGATTTGAAACTTGAAAATCGTGATATGTCTCAATATAAAGTACCTGTTCCGGGAACGGGAAAATAAAAGGAGCATTCATCATTTTATAGATTTTAGAATAAGGAATTTTTTAGGGAGGTGTGTCAAATTTGACACACCTCCCTTGTTATTTATCGAAAAGGGAAACAAGGTTTTGTGAAATAGGAACGACAGGCGAAAAAGAACAGGTCGCATAAAAACAGTTCTCCAATCATCAGGGAAATATAAAACATCTTAATCCGTTTGTGATATTGGACTCTTTTTTTGCATACTTAGACAATTTTGGTTAATATTACACTTCTTGAAAAAGTTATCGCCGATGAAATATTTTTTATCTCTGCTGGTTCTGTGGCTGTACAGTTTCTCCTTGTTTGCCGCTCATACTTTGCGGGTAGTTCCTTTCCCTTCCTTGTCTCAGCTTCCTGTCAGTGCTGTTCACCGCATCTTTCAGGACAGTGAGGGATATATGTGGTATGGAACGGTGAACGGATTGTGCCGGGATGATGGTTATCAGGTAAAAATCTTCCGTTCGGATGTCAATACGCCGGGATTACTGAATGACAATACCATTCAGTGCATTTCGGAGTCGAAAGACGGTTTCATCTGGTTCGGGAGTGATCATGGCGCATACCGGCTGGATAAGCGACAAGGTACTGTTACCCCGTTGGATTCGGTTCGTCTGCAACGTCAGTTTATCCGAAACATGTACAGTACTTCGGACGGGAACATGTGGTTGTCTGTGGGGAGTGAGTTGTTGCGTTATGACTCTTCTGGAGCATTTCAGAAATCTTATCCTTTACGGAATATGCAGGGTTCCCCTTCCTGGTTGGCCGGTTTTTGTGAGAGTCGTCAGAGAGAGGTGTTGATTACGGTAGGCGGAGGGGCTATTTATCGTTATGATAAGGAGAATGATGCTTTTTCCGAGTATGCTGTTCCTCCGTCAGGGACTGTACTGACCTGTATTTTTCAGGACAATACGCATGACTATTATTGGGTAGGTACCCAGTCTGAGGGTTTGGTTTTGTTTAATCCGTCTGCCGAACGGGATTCGCTGTTTCTCTTTTCTCCTCTTCCGAAAAATTCAATGGGGATGGCAGATGGAGAGATTCTTTTCGCTGTTCAGGATGATTATGAGGGATGGCTTTGGATGACTACGCGCAGTGATTTGATAGCGATGCGGTACGATTCTGCCTCCCGTCGTCTGAGACCGGTCGATTTTCGATTGCCGGTTTCTTCAAACCGAATGTTGAATGAGATATATAAAGACCGGTTCGGCTCTCTGTGGGTGGCCTCTTTTGACGAACCCAGCTTCATTATCCGTTTTTCGGAAGATGTTTTTGAGGAATATGCCTTGCCGGCCTTATACCGCCGTACCTCCTTTAAACCCGCTGTCATGGCGTTAAGCGATGCTTGTGAACGGAAGATGTGGGTCTCACAGGAGCGTACGGGATTGGGGCTGTATGATTTGAACCGCGATACCGTTTCTTTTTATTTTGATTTTCCGGAACTGTCAGGTCTTCCCTTATGGTCGGTGAAACATTTGAGTCCTTCACGTCGTCAGGGAAATGTCTGGGTGTTACCGGAATATCAATCCGTCGCTTATGAATTATCCCGAGCGGGGATGACCATGAACCTACAGCGAATGGTTCTTCCCCGGTCACTTCGTCCTCATGAGTTTTTCACGCAGCTTTATGAAGATTCGGAAGAACGGCTCTGGATAGGAACCAATAACGGACTCTATCTTTATGATTTGAAGTCTCAGGATTGGCAGGTGGTCAATGATACCTTAGGTCAGGTTTCCGCTATTCAAGCGGGGAAAAACGGACTGTTTTGGGTAGGAACGACCGATAAAGGGGTTTACAGCGTTGCTCCTTGTGGTCCGATAACACACTTTCCTTCTCCCCGGTCGGTTACCTGTCTGACTGTTTCAGAAGAGGGACAGGTCTGGGTGGGGACTCAGGACGGGGGTGTTTTTGAACTTTCCCCGTCCGAAGGGGATTGGCAGGAGCATACCCGTTCCTGTGGGTTGGACGGAGATATTGTCAATCAGCTTGTAGCGGATGTCTATGGCCATTTATGGATAGATACGAATCAGAAGTTAATTGAGTATAATCCGTCGAATCCTTCTTTCTCCTCCTACCTTACGACGGACGGTTCCTTGTCTCTTTACCGTTTTATTCCGACGGCCGTTTGCCAGGGGTA
>CASFOM010000244.1 GCA_949296295.1 uncultured Alistipes sp.
AAATTGATAGAAAAGGTATTGTGCCGTTTGAAATAGATGTAATTAGTCGAGAGAGTATAAAAAAGTTATTATTCTAATGTTGGGATTTTAATCATTCACTTTATTCGTTTTTTATCTTTTATGTTTCTTTGTTTTTGGAAAATCGATTTTGTTTTTATTTTGTATCTGCTTGTAAATGATATTAAATAAAAATTTATACCTTTGGAGAAATATAAAAAGATAATTATTCATGTATTTGGTGTTAAATACTTGATTGTTAATGAATTAATGTTGTAAAAAGATAAGGTAAAGGAAATTTGCAAACAGTTATGGGGTTTAAAATAATTTGGAGATAAGCAAAATTCTTTTTGTGAAGAACATCGTTGAAAATCGAGTATGAATCTACGATAATAAAGTAGTTTATGAAGAATAAAGCAAAATATATCTTTATGGAACAAGAAAAAATTGTTCCAAATTTTAAAGGGAAACAATATGTATGTTTTTTTATGTTTGAAAAAGCAATATTTTCAAAGGTGGAAAATATTATTTCTCTTCAATTTATTGGAATTGGTGATTGATTTTATGATTTTTTTATTATAAATTTATGCATTCGATTGCGTAAATGTATATCATTATCGGAATGAAAGTGAATAAGGAGAAACCGTAATGATATAATCAGATGGAGTGTAAGAGTGGAAGTTGGATGTATTTTGAAAAATATTCTTTTGGCAGATTGATATATAGAATTAAAAACAAAATAAAAGAAAGATGGCTAAGTTTTCGAAATTAGAAGTATTGAGTGTAATGAAAGAAACAGGGATGGTTCCTGTTTTTTATCACAAAGACATTGCAGTAGCAAAACAGGTATTGTCAGCTTGTTATAAGGGGGGAGTACGGGCATTTGAATTTACCAACAGAGGTGATTTTGCTCAAGAAGTATTTGCTGATTTGGTGAAATTTGCAGCCCAAGAGTGCCCTGAAATGATTTTGGGCGTTGGTTCTGTAGTGGATCCCGCAACAGCAGCATTATATATTCAATTGGGGGCTAATTTTGTAGTAGGTCCATTATTCAATCCTGAAGTAGCTAAGGTTTGTAATCGTCGCTTGATCCCTTATACGCCGGGGTGTGGTTCGGTTTCAGAAATAGGATTTGCGCAAGAAGTAGGTTGTGATTTATGTAAAGTTTTTCCAGCAGGAAATGTAGGAGGTCCATCCTTTGTTAAAAATATAAAAGCGCCTATGCCTTGGTCTATGTTAATGGTTACAGGAGGCGTGGAACCTACAGAAGAGAATTTGACGGCCTGGGTAAAGGCAGGGGTAACATGTGTAGGTATGGGTTCCAATCTTTTCCCGAAAGAGGTTGTAGCTGCAGGAGAATGGGAAAAAATTACCGAAATGAGTAAAAATGCATTGACAATCATAAAAAAAGCAAGAGGATAGAGATTTATGGAAATGAAGAACGTTGAAAAGAAACAAATGACCAATTGGCGTTGGTGGATATGTTGGATGTTGTTTGCAGCTACTACTGTGAACTATTTGGATCGTCAGGTACTTTCTTTGACCTGGGATGAATTTATTAAACCCGAATTTCATTGGGATGAATCACATTATGGAACAATTACTTCAGTGTTTTCCATTGTGTATGCTGTGTGTATGTTGTTTGCCGGTCGATTCATTGATTGGATGGGAACAAAAAAAGGTTATTTGTGGTCCATAGGTATATGGTCAGCAGGAGCCTGTGCTCATGCTTTATGTGGAATAATTACGGAGTCTTATTTGGGATTGGGCAATGCAGCAGAAATGATATCAGCCACAGGAGCTACAGTAACCGTTATAGCTACGGTAAGCATGTGGTGTTTTATTGTAGCCCGTTGTGTTTTGGCTTTGGGTGAAGCAGGAAATTTTCCTGCAGCCATTAAGGTAACAGCTGAGTATTTTCCGAAAAAAGACCGGGCTTATGCTACCAGTATTTTTAATGCAGGAGCGTCTATTGGTGCATTGATTGCTCCGTTGACCATTCCATTGTTGGCCAAATATTTTCAGAATATTGGAGTCGGGAATGGTTGGGAAATGGCATTTGTTATTATTGGAGCATTAGGATTTATATGGATGGGATTTTGGGTTTTCATGTATGATGAGCCACATAAAAGTAAACATGTTAATTCCCAAGAATTGGAATATATAGAACAGGATAAAGATGAACATATTCAAGAGTCGGATGCAGGACAAGAACCCGCAACTGAAAAGAAAATGACATTTTTGCAGGCATTTACTTATAAACAGACTTGGGCTTTTGCATTTGGAAAATTTATGACAGATGGAGTTTGGTGGTTCTTTTTATTCTGGATCCCTTCTTATTTGAATACTCAATTTGGAATAAAAACATCTGACGGATTGGGTGTCGCATTGATTTTCGTCATGTATGCGATTACTATGCTCTCTATTTATGGCGGGAAATTACCTACTATTTTTATCAATAAAATGAAATTGAATCCTTATGCTGCCCGGATGAGAGCCATGTTGATTTTTGCGTTCTTCCCGTTATTGGTACTGTTGGCTCAACCTCTGGGAACAATATCTCCGTGGTTCCCTGTTATTTTAATAGGTATTGGAGGAGCAGCTCATCAATCTTGGTCTGCCAATATTTTTTCAACAGTGGGGGATATGTTTCCCAAATCGGCAATTGCTACCATTACCGGTATTGGAGGAATGGCAGGAGGAGTAGGTTCTATGATTTTACAAAAAGTAGCAGGAAATCTATTTGTTTATGCAGGAGAAACAGATATGACTTTTTTAGGATTTTCGGGGAAGCCGGCAGGATATTTTGTTATTTTCTGTGTATGTGCGGTAGCTTATTTGATCGGTTGGATTGTAATGAAGTCCTTAGTTCCTAAGTATAAACCGATTGTTATAAAATAAATTGAGATTATTAAAATAAAAGGACAGGATGTGTGTTTTATTTCATCCTGTCCTTTTATTATGGATATAATGTCTTAACGGTATCAATTAATAGAGTGTTGATGTAATAGACCATTTGGAGTAGAGAGGTCATTCTATTTTATTATAGTTTGTGTTATTGCTATTGTATTTCAGTTGGATAATCATGTTTCTGCTGGCGGCCTGAGGACCATAATTAATTGTAAAAGGTTGGATTTCTCCCCGCATAAACAAGATACCTGTATCATAAAAAATTCGGCCCCAGATACCTTGTAATGTATCTTGTCCGATATTCATTCGGTAATGATAGTTTGGGAATAGATGAAGCGTATCCCTTTGGTCGTAAGTGATATAACTGCCAACCAATCGAACAGGCATACAGTTGAGAGTAGGTCGAAAACCGAAAAAACGGGAAACAATTAAAGTAGCCGAATCGGTCAGTCGCCCTTTTAAACGACAATAGATTGCTTTCCCTTGAGAGGTGTGATTCAGGTACTGAGTTTGTATAAAAAGCATGCTATCTTCTTCAACTGTATAAACATATCCTGTGGCACAATCGGTAAAAATGGAGATTCCTGTTTTGGGGTTTAAAGAATAATTCCCGGAGAAAAAGAGATGTTCCGGCCAAGAATTATTGGATTGTTTTTCGGAAGAAGAACATCCCCAGATACATAACAAAAGCAGATAAATTTTTTTCATGATTGAGAAGTTTCCCTACTTCTCTCAAAAAATGTACAAATAAACTGATTCTGTCTTAATATCTTATTTTACGATATTTGGGCCTAAAAGATAGAAATATGAATTTTAAATGGTTCCATAAAGTTAATAATGTACCGTATTGGAGCCGCATAATCTGATATCGTTCTTTCAGACTTTCTTTACGGTTTTGCACCGAGATTCCTCCCTCTTGATAAATAGAAAGGATAAGATGAGTATTACGAATAGAAACAGCTTTTTTTAATGCTTCAATCATCCATTCTATATCTGCAGCATATCGGTATTGAGTATTATACCAAGGAGAGATGGCTCGTTTTACCAGAAAAGATTGGTGACATACAACCATCCCTTTTCTGAGACTGTACCATGAAAGTTTGCGAGGAGGTCGTTTTTTTCTGAGTCCTAAATGTTCTCCTGTTGCTGATACAATTAATGTGTCACCATAATAGACATCAGCTTCATCTTCCTGCCCAAAAAATATATTATCGAGTGTATATTCGTCATATACTCGATCTCCTGCATTGATAAACCAAACATATTCTCCAGTAGCCATTCTTAATCCTTTGTTCATGGCATCGTACAAGCCGTTATCTGGTTCACTAATCCATTGATTAATGTGAATGGAGAATTTTTCAATTACGCTTTTTGTTCCATCCGTAGAATTCCCGTCGATGACAATAATTTCCTTGTTTTGATATTTTAATGAGGCTAAATTTTCCAAGGTTGTCTGTAATTCTTCCCGGGCATTGTAAACTACTGTGATAATAGAAACTTTTGGTTTTATCATTATTTGAAAAAAAATATATACCTTTAAATCTCTTTTGATGAAAAGAAAGGGAGGATAGGTCTTATCGTATTTTTGATAAAAAAGAACCTTTCTTTCAAAAAAGACTAATAAGTAACAAAAATAATCATAATTTATGGAATATAAGAATAATAAGAAAATAATTTTTCTCCCGTTATTGGTTGTTGTTGCTATTGTGACAGGTTTTTTATTGGGATTGAATTTGACAAAAAGTCATTACCAACGTCAAACAGCCAAAACTTCTTTATCGGGATATATGCAACCAGCTTCTTCTAAATTGGGCACCATTTTGAACCTGATAGATACTTATTATGTGGATACAGTGAATGTTGATACACTTACGGAGGAATTGATTCCTAAACTTTTGGAAAAATTGGATCCTCATTCCATGTATATCCCTGCAAAAGATGTCGTTGCTGCTAATGAAAATTTGGAAGGAGAATTTGAAGGGATTGGAATTATGTTTAATATGATTACGGATACGGTCATTGTTCAGAGCGTTATTCCAGGAGGCCCTTCTGAACAAGCAGGTATTATCGGAGGAGATCGTATTATTACAGTTGGAGATTCTTTGATTGCCGGTCAAAAGCGGGATCAGAATGAGGTTATGAAAATGTTGCGAGGGAAAGGAGGTACAACTGTCAAGTTGGGAATTGAACGCCAAGGAGCATCAGAGTTGATACCTATTGAGGTTGTTCGGGGTAAAATTCCTATTAAAAGTATTGAAGCTGCCTTTATGATTAAACCGGGGGTAGGTTTTGTCAAACTACTTCAATTTTCCCGCACTTCCCATGAAGAATTGGTTGCAGCAGTAGAACGGTTGAAGAATGAAGGGATGAAAACATTAATTCTTGATTTGACGGGAAATACAGGCGGATTCTTGGATCAGGCAATATTGATAGCTCAGGAATTTTTGCCCAAGGATCGTCTTATTGTATATACAGAAGGGAAGGGAGCCCCCAATATGCGTCAGTATGCCGATGGTTCTGGAAAATTTATTCAGGACAGTGTAATTCTGATGATTGATGAAGGATCAGCCTCCTCCAGTGAGATTGTAGCAGGAGCTTTACAGGATAATGATCGGGGAATTATTGTAGGTCGTCGATCATTTGGAAAAGGTTTGGTACAGCAACAAATTCCATTTCAGGATGGTTCTGTAGTTAATTTTACAATAGCTCGTTATCATACCCCTACGGGACGATGTATCCAACGACCTTATGATAAAGGGATCGAGGCTTATAACAATGATATTATAAATCGGATGTTGCATAAAGAGTTTGTTTCTAAGGACAGTATTAAATTGTCGGATTCCTTGAAATATACTACTCCGAAAGGGAAGGTTGTTTATGGAGGAGGCGGAATTATGCCGGATGTTTTTGTCCCTATTGATACGACAGCTTTGGATTCATTTACTCATCGTGTATTGGCCAATAATGTGTTGTTCCGTTATGTATTGTCTTATACAGACCAACATCGAGACGAATTGTCTGGAATAAAGACGATGGAACAAGCAGAATCTTATTTTGAAGAAAAAATGCCTCAAATTTATGAAGGTATGATTACGTTTGCTCGAGGACGTAAAATAGATACAGAGGGAGCTAAAAGCGTTACTTCGAAGAAGTTTATTGCACCTTATTTGAAAGCATATATAGCTCGGAATACTTCGTTGGATGAAAATGGTTTTTACGCCTTTATTTATCCTCTTAATACGATTACTGTTGAGTCGTTAAAGATAGCTGACCGACAACAAAATCAATAAATGGTTGTTGTACCTGTTTTTGAAAAAAACATAAAAAGAGATGAAAATAAGTGGATTTACCATTATAAGAAATGCTATTATTTATGATTTTCAAATAGTAGAGAGCATTCGTTCTATTTTGGATTTGGTGGATGAATTTATTGTTGTAGCCGGGGATAGTATTGATGAAACAGATTTATTGTTAGGACAGATTGATTCTCCTAAATTAAAAGTGATAAAGACTTCCTGGGATACTTCTAAATATAGTTCCGGAGGAATGATTTATGCCAGCCAAACCGATATTGCTTTGAAAGCCTGTACAGGAGACTGGTGTATTTATTTACAGTCGGATGAAGTGATGCATCATGATTCTTTGGAAATTATACAGAAGGCTTGTGAAAAATATTTAAATAATCCCAAAGTGGAAGGTTTTGTGTTGAAATATGTTCATGTTTACGGCGATTACAATCATTATATTGATGCGATGCATTTGGCTTATCCTCGAGAAGTGCGTATTGTTCGTAATTTA
>CASFOM010000245.1 GCA_949296295.1 uncultured Alistipes sp.
TGGATAAGATTTGTTTTTATTGATTTGAAATGTATTGTCGATTATTTTAAAATGAGTATTACCTGTAAATATGTAGAGAAATAAAAGACTGTAATTGGTGTTGTTGATAAAAAAATATATATTTTGTTGTTATAAATATATATATGTCATTATAAAAAGGATTGTTTGAAAATAAATTTATTCTATTTGCCAATAAAAGTTTTGTTTTGGAATGGTTTTCAGTAGTTTATTATTTCTTTTTTGTTTTCTACCTATTGTTTTATTATTGTATTATGCGTTCAATAATAAGACTTATCGCCATATTCTTTTGACCTTAACGAGTTATCTGTTTTATGGTTGGACAAATCCTCTTTTTGTTTTTTTATTGTTGTTTTCAACGTTTATCGATTATGTTTGTGGTTTGGTCATGATGGGATATCCCCATCTTCCTCGGGGAGGGGTTCTACTTCAACGAGGCGCTCCCCGTAGTCGGCGCCAACGTATTGCATTAATTATTTCCATAGTATCCAACTTATCTCTTTTGGGCTTTTTTAAATATGTGGATTTTGGTATTGAGAATTGGAATCAACTGATGGTAGCCTTGAATGCATCCGATACCTTCTTATTGCCAGCCCTTCATATCTTGTTGCCTTTGGGTATCAGCTTCTATACGTTTCAATCAATGAGTTATTCGATAGATGTTTATCGGGGCGATGCTCAAGGGGTAACCTCCTTTATTGATTTTGCCTGTTACGTATCGATGTTTCCCCAGTTGGTTGCCGGTCCTATCATTCGTTTTCAGGAAGTAGCGGCACAGTTGAATCATCGGACTTATAGTTGGGAGAAATTTGCACGAGGAATAGCTTTTTTTGTTTTGGGTATGGGACAGAAAATACTCTTGGCCAATCCGTGTGGTAAAATAGCTGATTTTGCTTTTCAGGCAGATTCCTGTACACCATTTGCGGCTTGGTGGTCTCTTATTTCTTATTCGTTTCAAATCTTTTTTGATTTTTCAGGTTATTCCAATATGGCGATAGGTCTCGGCTTGATGCTGGGTTTTATATTTCCTAAAAATTTTGAATATCCCTATCGTTCTTTTTCAATTACGGAATTTTGGCGTCGTTGGCATATTTCATTATCCACATGGTTGCGGGATTATTTGTATATTCCTTTAGGCGGGAATCGAAAAGGGGCGGTACGGACGTATGTCAATTTGTTATTGGTGATGTTATTGGGCGGGCTTTGGCATGGGGCATCCTGGAATTTTGTCATCTGGGGAGCTATTCATGGTGTCGTGTTGGTTATTGAACGTTATACGGGGATATCCCGTCATCAGAAGATGAAATGGATTCATTGGTTATATACCTATTTTGTGGTATTGATAGCCTGGGTTTTCTTTCGGGCTGAAGATTTGCCCGGAGCCCTTAATTACTTATCAGCCATGTTTGGCCTTCAATCATCTTCGGAAAATGTTTATTTGACTTCTTCTGCTATTTTTGATTCTTATCATCTGTTTTTCTGGATTGTTTCGGCCTTGTTTGTCGCTTTAGCCCCGGATTCATGGTCCTGGACCCGAGTTATGGGGAAAGGGAAGTGGATAACGGTTATGGTTATATTTCTTTTATCCATTATTGTCTTGACCGTCCAGTCCTATAATCCGTTTATCTATTTTATTTTCTAAAGAGTTATGGAAACAGCAGCCCGAAAATATACACTTAGTCGAGAGATAGAAGCCATAAAGGATATAGAATCCACTTCTATGGAGCACCGTCTGGCTCGTCGTATGGTTATTTTATTCGCTGGGATATTGATATTGTCCTTTCTTGTACAGATAATCATAGGATTTCCTGCTGTAAAAACGTCTCCTCAACCAAAAACGGAAGGAACGTTGTGGGAGAAAGTCTTATCGGCCAATGCTCATATCATAGAGGTAAAAGATACCTGGGAAGATGATTTTGAAGATGTTTTTTTTACAAGAAATATTTTTCTTTCTGGTTATCAGAATATCCTGATACATCTTTTTCATGAGGGGAATGAAAAAGTAGAGATAGGGGATGATGATTGGCTTTTTTATTCAAAGGATATCGAATATTTAACGGGACCTCCTATTGTATCCGATTTTTCAGAAGAAAAAAGTCTTTCTCCCGTATCGTGCATTGTTGATTTTGCGGAGCAACTTCGCCAACGGGATATTGAACTTGTTGTTATGCCTGTCCCTTTAAA
>CASFOM010000246.1 GCA_949296295.1 uncultured Alistipes sp.
ACCATGTATCAGAACAGGTTAATTACAACGGTTTTGGGAAATCCCGTTCGGGTCAATGACTGAATTTGAAATTTGAATGATACTGCAGAGGGGACAAACGGTTGTCCGGTCGCTTTTTTTGTTTTTTGTATCGGTTAAGACATAAAACAACAAGGAGGTACGTTCAATTAACGTACCTCCTTGCATCTCCTCAGAGAGGTTTATGCCTCCATAATTTTGCAACAATTATTGATATTCAATTTCATAAATAGTCCCTGAATTGGGTTCGGTTACTTTAGCAACTCGTCCTTGTGCATCGAATTCGTAATTGTAATGGTATTGTGTCCCATATTCGGTAACGGTTTCTACCAAATTTGCACTGGATACTCCATATAAATCGGTTAACTTTAATATATTATGTTCGCTAAAGTTCAAAAGATATAGTTTATTTATGTTGATGTTGCAATCGGGATGAGGATAAGAGGTATAGGTGTATTCCATATGAGGGTCTTGTGCATATCCGCTTATAGGATCATAAAAGGATTCGGAAATAAGATCCCCGTATTCCCAGGTGTACTGGATATATTGGTAATCTGTAAAGGACTTTATCATATAGCCTCCGGTATACCAGAAGGATGCAATTTGTTCTTCTGTTTGACTTCCTGAGTTGATATCCTCTTCCTGGGTAATTTCATACGTAATTTCATTCCGACTGTTGAGGTAGTATCTTCCCGTTTTTTGAGAGACCACATCTAAGGAAGGATTTTCTGCATCCCCCGAATTTACATAGGCGGTATTTTCTATATAGGCAAACCCCGGTTCTTTATAGACAGAAATCTCTCGACCATAAGAGATAAAATCGGCAGTTCCTTCTTGACTTGATATTTCCTTGAAGGAAATGGATAATTGTTGGTTTTCTTCAAAGAATTCATAGGAACGATACCAGTCAGAGTTCTCTGTTTTACAGATGATTCGTTTGACCATCTGACTATGGGTAGGAGGTAAGAACGGTTCAGGCATGGTTCCGTCGGGATATTCCGGCATTTGGGTAATCCGAACATCACGTGTGGAGCTATAGTCGGAAAGTAAAATAGAGATTTCTCTTGGAGAACCGGTTAAATTCTGATCGATATAAACTTTCAGTTCCGTTTCGGAGCCTGCCTCATAACCTTCTTCCCTATCCAAAGCAATCCATCCGCGATACATTTCGTCACCTTCAATTCGGGCAGTCCATGAGTTGGGAGAGGTGAAATGCAACACCAAGGTCTGTTCATCGGCATAAAGGGTTTGGTTCATTTCTTCCGGAGCAATAACAATCCCTTCGGAAGGGTTCACGTCTCCTCCGTTCCCATCTCCGCCGGAACCGTCTCCGCCATCTCCGGAGCCGTCTCCGTATTCAATAACGTTGGTATAACAAGCCGTCAATAAAAGTGCTGAGGCATAAAAGAAAAACCGAGATATGATTGGTTGTATTTTCATAACGTCGAAATTTTAATTGTGTTTTTCATTCATTTCCTTAGAATCGGAAGGTGACATACACCCGAAATCCGGAAAATTTTGACTTTAATTTGTATGAAGAAGAGGAGCCTTCTCCGTAATAATCTCCCCCGTAATAATCACCGGAATCTTCAGAACTTCCTCCGAATTCTTTTAGATTGGCATTCCCGAAACGTGCTTCCATACCCAAACCAATCCAGTTGTAGTAAATGGCTGCTCCGGTAACGAAATGAGACGCGTAGCTTCCGAAGAAAGAATCTGCATAGAGAATAGAAAAACTGGGAGCATAGCGGAAATAAGCATGTACGTTGAGCTTGTCGATGGGGTTGATGGAGATGGAAGGACCTACCTGCATGGCAATATCTGCCTGGTGGTAGCTGTAAGTCTCTTCATCTTCTTCGTAATATCCGCCGTAATCACTGCCGGTATATTTATATTGCAGCTTGTAATTGGTATAGTTGAGATCAAACCAGGTAGCGTCGATACCGAACCGAATCATTCGGGCAATGGGTTCCTTGTGCAGGAAATAGGTTCTACCTACGGTTAAAGAGGCACCGAAGTTGCTCTTTAAAGCCTGGTCCGTATCGAAATAGTAATTGCTTTTCGGTTTGAGTTTCTGATTGACAAAACCGATGTTAAAATATTTTTTCCGCAATTCCGGCGAGGAGGCTGCGGATGCCCCGGCTTGTGCCGTAGCCGTTTCCTGAGCTGTTGCAGGAAGAAGAACAACCATACAACATACACAGATGAGGATAAATTGTTTCATTATAAATTAAATATAGGGTTAATAATTGTATTTTTTTCGAAAAACAGGTCTCTTTATCGGGTACAAAGATAGCCCCATTATATCTATTGTGCAATATAAGCTTTGTTAAAAGTATTTTAACAGAGCGAACAGGGGATGGACCAAGAAAGAGCAGGGGGTGTTTGTGAAAAAATCAAAAACAATTTTTTATCTTTGTGGTTTCAAGAAAATTGCAAAAACGGAGTTTTATGAAGAGATTGTTTTTGGCTGCTTTGTTGGGCTGTGTCGTTTCGGGGGTTGAGGCTCAATATACCGGGACCGAATGGCAGAATGAAGCGGTTACCGGAGTAGGGAAATACAAGCCCCGCACTTCCTTTGTCAGTTATACCACACGTGAAGAGGCTTTGGCGGATATCCGTGAAAATGAAAAATATTATATGCCTCTGAACGGTATTTGGAAATTTACTTATGCGGATGATTATCGGACTTTGCCGTTGGAAGAGATGGTTCAGCCCGATGCTTCTACTTTCGGCTGGAGTGAAATCCAAGTTCCGGGAAACTGGGAAATACAGGGGTTCGGTACTCCTTATTATACCAACGAACCGTACGAATTCTGTCCCAGCAATCCGCAACCTCCTCTGTTGCCCGATGCTGTACCCATGGGGGTATATAAGAAAGATTTTGAGATTCCTTTTGCCTGGTTGGACCGTGACATCTTTTTGCATATTGCCGGAGCCAAGTCCGGGGTATATGTCTATATCAACGGACAAAAGATAGGGTATAGTGAAGATTCAAAGAATCCGGCGGAGTTTCTCCTTAATCCCTACCTGAAAGACGGTATGAACAATCTGACGTTGGTCATTTATCGTTGGAGTACCGGTTCTTATCTGGAATGCCAGGACTTTTTCCGTATCAGTGGTATTGAACGGGATATTTTCATCTATTCTCAGCCCAAGACGCGTATCGATGATTTTCGGATAATCGCTTCTTTGCGTGAGCCGGAGATGAAACATGGAGAGATGCGTTTGGATGTGGAATTGGCCAACAGCTATAACGGTCCGGAAGAGGTGACGTTCTACTATGAGATATTGAACAGCGACGGGGAGATTATTACCTACAATACGATGGACAAGACGCTTCGTCCCAATGGTCGCGATACGTTGCATATGGAGTCCGTTGTTCCTAATGTCAAGGCCTGGTCCGCAGAAACACCTAATCTTTACACGTTGATTATGCGGGTGAAAAAGGAAGGACGCTTTATAGAATATGTCCCTTTCAAGATAGGATTCCGGAACATACGTATCGAAGGAAATCAAGTGTTGGTGAATGGGAAACCGGTCTTGTTCAAAGGGGTGAACTATCATGAACACAACGACACTACGGGCCATTATGTAGATGAAAAGACGTTGCGTCATGATATGGAGCTGATGAAACAGCATAACATCAATGCTATTCGCTGCAGTCACTATCCACAGCAGCGTCGGTTCTATGAACTCTGCAACGAATATGGCTTTTACGTATGTGATGAAGCCAATATCGAGACTCATGGAATGGGATACAGTCTGACCAAAGGCCGTACCTTGGGGAATAATCCTGACTGGCTTAACGCTCATATGGACCGTACCCGGAATATGTTTGGACGAAATAAAAACTACTCATGCATTATTTTCTGGTCTTTGGGAAATGAAGCGGGTAACGGATATAACTTTTACGAAACATACAATTATCTGAAAAGCGTTGATTCCATTCGCCCTGTACAGTATGAACGGGCCGGACTGGAGTGGAATACCGATATTTTCTGTCCTATGTATCCGTCGGCTGCTACGCTTGAACGGTGGGGTAGTGAAGGAACCGATCGTCCCTGCATCCCTTGTGAATATGCTCATGCCATGGGATGTTCTACCGGAGGTTTGAAAGATCAGTGGGATGCAATTTACAAGTATCCCAATTTGCAGGGAGGATTTATCTGGGACTGGGTGGATCAAGGTCTCTGGGTAGATGTTGATGGTGGTCTGTGGGCTTATGGAGGAGACTTTGGTGAAAATCCTCCTTCTGACGGCAACTTCTGCTGCAACGGATTGGTTAGTCCGGACCGTACTCCTCATCCTGCGTTGGCAGAGGTGAAGAAAGTGTATCAGAATATTCACATTACTCCGGTGGATTTGGATAAAGGAGTGATTAATATTCGGAACGGTCATTTCTTTACTGCTCTCGATCGTTATACTTTCTCTTATGCCATTCGGGCCGGAGGACGTTTGGTTCGTCGGGGAACACTGAATGTCTCGTTGGCTCCGGGAGAAGATAAGAATTATACGATTTCCATGAGTAGTGTTCCTTCCCGTTCTTCTTCTGTTTATACTTTGGATATAGAAGCCAAGACGAAGGCAGCGCTCCCTGGTATAGAAGCGGGAAGTGTTATGGCTTCCGAACAGTTTGTGTTGCCGGTGGAGAGAAGGAAAAGCGATTACGTTCCTTCCGGCATGATAAAACTGTTTAGTGACAGTGATGTTGTTATGGTTACTTCTCCCCGTGTTGAGTTTACCGTAGATCGTAAGAGCGGGGTGGTGACTTCTTATGATGTTTCAGCCCGTCAATATATAGACAAGGGATTTGGATGGCAGCCTAACTTCTGGCGGGGACCTACCGATAATGATTACGGAAACGGTATGCCGGCTCGTTTACAGGCGTGGAAGCAGGCTGGACTCAACCCGCAGGCAGCTTCTGTGACGGCTTCTGACGAGACGACACATGCTGTTATTACCGTGGTTTACGATTTGCCTTATGAGGCTCGTTATACGCTTCAATATACCGTTTATGCTACGGGAGTGGTACATGTGAATGTGGATTATCAGGCAGCAGCATCGGGATCTCCCGAGTTGCCTCGTTTGGGTGTTCGGTTCCGTATGCCGGAAGATATGGTGCAAACCCGATATTTTGGACGTGGTCCGGAGGAAAACTATTGTGACAGGAATTATGGAACGGATTTGGGAGAATATTCCCGTCATGTGGATGAATATTATTTCCCCTATGTACGTCCTCAGG
>CASFOM010000247.1 GCA_949296295.1 uncultured Alistipes sp.
CCTATTTCGTTAAGATGTTGGTGCGTGAAATTCTTATACGTAGACAGGTTGGCATGTCTCCAGCTGAAATGGGAAGTTCCTGTCAGTTTCTGTCCGGCACCGGTAGAACCGGTGACGGCAGATACGTGTATGTCGCTTTTCAGGAGTCCGTTTGCGGCGAGAGGTACCATTCCGAGTTGGAGACAAGTTGCGAAACATCCGGGGTTTGCTATGGAGTCTGCGGATTGGATTTTTTCCCGATTCACTTCAGGCAATCCATAGACGAAATTTCTCTGGTCTATGGAATTTGTTTCAGACAATCGGAAATCCTGACTCAGGTCGATAACCTTCACCTTTTTAGGAACCGGATTTGCCTCCAAAAACTTACGGGCGTCCCCGTGTCCGACGCAAAGGAAAATGACATCCACATCATAAGAGAGTTTGTCAGTAAATCTGAGGTTGGTTTCTCCGATTAAATCGGAGTGTACTTCCCAAAGATAGTTTCCCGCATTGCTGTTGCTGTGGACGTAATCCAGAAGTACGTCAGGGTGATTGATTAATATTCTGCAGGCTTCTCCTCCGGTATATCCGGCACCACCTATGATAGCGGCATGAATCGGTTTCGTCATGTGTATCCTCCGGATTTAGTCGTTTTCGCGATTTACCAAACGGTACATCATGGTTTGGTTTCCGAATATCTTACCGAATCCTTTTACATCATCACCGGTCCATGCGTTGTTCATAATTTCTCCGTAGCTACCGAAATCATTGTTCATCAGGTCATGTTCCGAGCGTATTCCGACGGTTTGGAAACGATAAGGGAACAAACGGACGATTACATCTCCGGTAACATATTTCTGGCTGCTTTCCAACATGGCTTCCATATCCCTCATTACGGGGTCGTAGTATTGTCCTTCATGCAGATAATTTGCATAGAATGCGGATATCTGGTCTTTCCAGAACAGTTGCCATTTGGTAAGGACGTGTTTTTCCAACATGTGGTGAGCTTTGATGATGACCATAGGAGCAGCAGCTTCAAATCCTACCCGTCCTTTGATGCCGATGATAGTGTCACCGATGTGCATGTCCCGTCCTACTGCGTAAGCTCCAGCTATTTCCTGTATTTTGAGGATAGCGTCGATGGGGTTTTCATATACGGTTCCGTTAACAGCTTTTATTTCTCCTTTTTCGAAAGAGATAATGAGGTCTTCGGATCCTTCTTTTTTGAGTTGGGTAGGGTATGCTTCTTCAGGGAGCGTCTGGTCCGATACGAGGGTTTCCTTTCCTCCGATAGAAGTACCCCAAATTCCCTGATTGATGGAATATTCCGCTTTTTTGAAGTCGAAATCTACTCCGTGAGCTCTGAGGTATTCTATTTCTTCTTCTCTGGCGAGTCTTTTTTCGCGAATCAAGGCGATAATTTCTATTTCCGGGATGAGCGTATTGAAAATCATGTCGAACCGTACCTGGTCATTTCCAGCACCGGTACTTCCGTGACATACGGCATCAGCTTTTATTTCTTTGGCATATTGAGCGATAGCGGTAGCCTGAGAGATTCGTTCTGCGCTGACAGAAAGCGGATATGTTGAGTTTTTCAGCATATTTCCAAAGATCATGTAGCGAATGGTATGTTCGTAGTATGTTTTGGTTACGTCAATGCATTTGAATTCCTTAACGCCTAATCCGTAGGCTCTTTTTTCCATTTTTTCGATGTCTTCTTTAGAGAAACCACCGGTATTTGCTACGGCAGCATATACATCATAACCCAATTCTTTGGAAAGGTACATGGCGCAGTACGAGGTATCCAATCCGCCACTGAAAGCTAAAACAACTTTTTTCATATCGGTATATTTTAAAATTTTTTTAATCTGTTTTATGTCTGTTTTCGTTTGTTTTCTCTTCTTGTAAAGAAGGTCTTTTTTCTTTCCGATGAATAACCCCCAAATTATGAAAAAGGAGAACAGATAAAGGCAATTATTTGTTCAGGCTTTGAGTAGGTTTTTCAGAGAAAGTGGTTTTGCTTAATATTTCGTCTATATCTACGCGGAGTTCCTGATGGGCAGGATCGAAAATCATTCCGGTACACAAGCAGTTTTTATGTTCTTTGCTGACGAGAATAGGATAATTGACGCAGCTTTTGCATCCTTCCCAGAAGGCTTCATCATCAGTGAGTTCAGAGAACGGTACGGGTACATATCCTAATTCGGAATTGATTTTCATTACGGCTAAACCGGTGGTTAGTCCGAACAGTTTAGCTCCTTTGAATTTTTTGATGGAAAGGGCGAATGTTTTTGTTTTAATGACTGTAGCCAACCCTAATTTTCGGAATAACGGGTTGATGATCAGTCCGGAATTAGCGACATAATCGCCGTGTCCCCATGTTTCGATGTAACTGAAACCGGCCCATCGGCCGTCTTTATGGAAAGCGATAACTGCTTTTCCGTCCCTCATTTTGGATGCGACGTATTCAGGGGAACGTTTAGCAATACCTGTTCCACGTGCTTTGGCCGATTCAGCCATTTCTTTACAGATTTCTTCAGCAAATTTGGCGTGTTCGGCAGTAGCGACCATCACATCAAAATCCTCGATTGTCATTGTTGTCAGTAAAATTTATCAGATTTAACTATAAGATATTTTTCAGGCAAGTTATATTTATTGCCTTTGTTTATTTTAAGTAAAAAACAGGAATTAATTTCCGACACGGAGCCGAAATCCTATCGTCGTCGTCGGATAATGCGGAATTCCGCCTGTGCAGGCACACCGGAAAGAGAGTTGTTTCTCTTGGTCATTTCAGATATTATGTTAAGTGCCGTGTTCATTGGGTTATTATTAAACGCCGCAAATATAGGAAAAAAAAGGTGTTATTCAAAAAAAAGGAAGGAAATTATCCGATAATGCTTTTTCTTTCAGGCAATAACCGTTTTTTTATGAGGGGAGATGGGAGGGATGGAGCGGATTTAAAGTTTTTTAAAAGAGAGAGAACAATTGGTATCAAGGTGTTTCCTTGTAGGAAGAGGAAATGCAGCGTATTTTCAGCGGGGGTTCATGACGGAGTACGTGTTGTTTCGGAGCGAAGGAGCAAGGATTCAATAAAACACAAACTCCTGGCAACGTTAGGGAACGATGAAAAACATTGTAAGGAGTTTGTGTTTTATATTATAATAAAAAGAGCCTGTTTCTTTATTTTGATTTGGTCTTGAGTGTTATTTTGATGATGTTTTAGCAATCATTGGTAGTGCCAATAGGAATATAGGCATCAAGTTGGGTTGGGGATTGGATATTGTTTTAGTATTTTATGCGATAGTAATCGAGAAGGGCCTTGTAGTTATCCTGTGCTGTGAGACAAGTGTCGCGGAGGTACTCCTGAATTGTTGGCCATTGTTGCAGGCCACGATAGTAGAACATCTTCAACTCGTCCGTAATGATGAACGGCACAAAACCATTCGCAAGGCACTCTTTGAACATCAC
>CASFOM010000248.1 GCA_949296295.1 uncultured Alistipes sp.
ATATGGAACAATAGTCCATAAAAATATTAATAAAATAAAAAGGTTTTTTAACATGACACAGTTAGGATAAGTATTTCTTTTACAAAGATACAAAAGGCGGGTGTAGAGTCAAAGGAAAATTGTTTTAAAGAAAATCGTGTGGTCAAAATATGTGGAAAAGAATTTGTATTCAATTTTATTGATATCGTTTTTTGAACATAGGTTTTTATTATAGATTATGGAGATAATCAGGGATGAGAGTATTGTAAAAATAAAAAGACAAATCATTGAAAATCATTTTAATTTTGTAAATAGTGAATGAAGTGGGTTTTGTTTTTCCCATTCGCTTTTTTTAACTTCTTTTCAAAATTGATCGTATAAATTTGTTGTATGAAAATACTTATAATAGAAGATGAACCTTCGTTGCGTGAAATTATGCAGCGTGCATTGAAAGAAGAAGGTTATGTTGTGGAGACAGCTGCAACCTATTTTGAAGCTGATACTAAAATAGCAGGATATGACTATGACTGTATCTTGTTGGATATTATGTTGCCTGATGGTAATGGGCTTCATCTGCTTGAGCATATAAAAAAAATGCATAAACGGGAGAATGTCATTATTGTATCGGCCAAAGATTCGATTGATGACAAGGTGGTGGGATTGGATTTAGGGGCTGATGACTATTTACCTAAACCGTTCCATACTGCAGAACTTAAAGCACGAATAAAAAGTGTCTTGAGACGAAGCAAAAATCAAGGAGAATTTTCTCTCGTTTTAGGAAATGTTGTTTTGCATCCTGAAAGTAATCGGTTTTTGGTACAAGGACAGGAAGTTCCTTTATTAAAGAAAGAGTTTGATGTGCTTTTTTACTTTATGCAAAGACCGAATCATTTAATTGATAAATCTGTTTTGGCTGAGGCTGTTTGGGGAGACCATGCCGACCAGGCGGATAACTTTCATTTCGTTTATGCGCAGATTAAGAATTTACGCCGGAAATTGGTTGATGCAGGTGCTACTATTGAGGTAAAAGCCGTGTATGGATTTGGATATAAACTTGTATTGACAGAAGCAGAATAAAAATCTTTATATGAAACTGATTTATCGTGTTGCATTACGTTTGTCACTTGTCTTATTGCCTCTGATGGCTCTTTGGGCAACTCTTTTTTATTTTACTATGGTAGAAGAGATTAACGATGAAACTGACGATGCCTTGGAGAATTATTCAGAATTGTTGATTATTCGTATGCTGGCTGGACGGGAATTGCCTCCGTTAAATGATGGCTCCAATAACAGTTATTCGATTAGACCTGTTGATAAGGAGTATGCTGAAAAGAACGATCACATTCAATACTATGATGCAGAAGTGTATATTCCGGAAAAAGAGGAAACAGAACCTGCCCGTATTTTGACAACTATTTTTTTGGATGATGATGATAACTATTATGAATTAAAAGTAGCTACCCCAACTATTGAAAAGGATGATTTATTGGTCGCGATTTTATACTGGGTGATTTTATTGTATTTTTTGCTTTTATTGACAACGATTGGTTTGACAATATGGGTGTTTTATCGAAGTATGCGTCCGTTGTATGTATTGTTGCAGTGGCTTGATAATTATCTTCCTGGACGAAAAAGTAGTCCTGTTCCCAATGATACGGAAATTTCTGAATTTCGTCAATTGAATGAGGCTGCTCAACAGGCTGTAAATCGTTCGGAACAATTATTTGAACAACAAAAACAATTTATTGGCAATGCTTCGCATGAATTGCAGACTCCTCTCGCTGTGTTGGGAAATCGTATAGAATGGTTGTTGGATCATACTCAATTAAGCGAGGAACAAATGAGTGAATTATTTAAAATGCAACGAACAATAGGGCACGTTGTTCGTTTGAATAAAACGCTGTTATTATTGGCTAAGATTGAAAACGGACAGTTTCCGGAAAGTACCTGTATGGATATTGCCCGACTTGTAGAGGAACAAGTAGCTCTTTTTAATGAAATTTATAGCTCTCGAAATATAGTAATAACGGTGGATTCTTCTCCTTTCATTGTAAAAATGAATGAATCTTTGGCTTCTACAATGGTCTCCAATTTATTGAAGAATGCTTACGTGCATACAGAGAAGGGGGGATGTGTAAATGTACATGTTTCTAAAAATATTTTAATGGTGGCTAACGAAGGTCAAAACGCGTTGGATGCAGAACACATTTTTGATCGTTTTTATCAGGGAACGAAAAAAGAAGGATCTACCGGATTAGGTCTTGCTTTGGTTCGTGCTGTCGGACATTATTACGGGCTGACCGTTGAGTATCGTTTTGAACAAGGTTTTCATCGTTTTACAATAGTTTGGCCGTAATATTGAAAGAACAGTAAAAAAATTTTTTTTAGAAAAAGAGAATTTCAAATTCATTTCAAAATCGTTATAGAACTTTGTATCAACAAAAAGATAATGACAATGTTTAATATTAAATTTGAAATGTTATGAAAAAGTTTATGTTATTTACGCTTGCATTGTTGGTATTTGGGGTCTCTGTGGTATGGGCAGACGATGACCAACCCATTAAAATAAATCAATTGCCAGAAAAAGCACAGCAGTTTATTCAAAAACATTTTTCCAAGGAGAAAGTAGCTTATGCCAAAATGGAGCGAGATTTTATGGATGTATCCTATGAAGTGGTTTTTACTTCGGGAACAAAACTTGAGTTTTTGAAAAATGGAAACTGGAAAGAAGTGGATTGTAAATATTCAACACTTCCTACTGAAATTATCCCTCAGGAAATAACAAAATATGTCTCTGAAAATTATCCGGATGTAAAAATGGTAAAGATAGATCGGGACAAAAGGGATTATGAGGTTAAATTGAACAATAAGTTGGAATTAACGTTTGATTTGAAATTTAATTTGATTGATATAGACGACTAAAAATTACCAATATTAAAAAGAGGCCGACCCAAAAGAGAATTTTTGAGGTCGGCTTCTTTGCATAATGCAGAATGATATTCGGCTGCAATTTTTGAAGTTG
>CASFOM010000249.1 GCA_949296295.1 uncultured Alistipes sp.
CCCGGACTCGCCGGGACTTTCCTGGCATTATAAAAAAAGAAAGGTAACCCTTAAGTCTGTCTTTGACTTTTGGGTCACCCTCTGTTTTATAATACACAAAATAAGGCATTACAAAACTTAAGAAACAAAGATTTTTATTGACAGTCGGTTTGAGTTATCTATTAAAACAGTCAAAGCAGGATTAATTCCGTTATTAAAGAACAATATATTTTAAGTACCTGAACTGTAACCAATAAAATCGGTGTATTATATAATTACAGCACATTGATTTCGTTGGTCATAAAAATCAAAACATCGTTTTTTAGTCCATCCCGCTAAAACAGAAAACAAATCATTCTAACTAAAATTTATTCCAAGTAACATCATAACTTTTACATTACAAATAAGACTGAAATAAAGAAATATTCCTTGTTAGAAAAACTTATTGTCTAAAATATTTGTTTTGAAAAATCAACAAGTACAAAAATCCTACAGATATATAAGTGTCTGCCAAGTTAAATATAGGACTGAAAAAAACAAAATCTTCCCCTCCTACAATTGGAAACCATTCAGGGAAAGTACTCTCTATCAAAGGGAAATAAAGCATATCCACAACAAAACCATGTAAAAACGTTCCATAACCACCACCTTCTGGGAAAAGAGTCGCTACATTAAAAACAGTAGATTCTGAAAAAATCATTCCATAAAACATACAATCTACAATATTTCCCAAGGCTCCGACCAATATTAATGAAAAACCCATGATAATCCCTTTAGGAGCCTGTCTTTTCATTAAACTATGAATATAGACCGACAACAAAGCGACTGCTACAATACGTAGCAAACTCAATATCATTTTCCCATATTCCCCTCCAAACTGAAATCCAAAAGCAGCTCCCGGATTTTCTATAAAATGAATAAAGAACCAATCTTCAAATACTGTAACACTCTCATTTATAGTAAAATGTGTTTTTACATATATTTTTACTGCCTGATCAATCAACAATAATAACACTATAAACCACGTAACTGTTGCACCGGAAAATTTCAGTTTCTTCATCTCTTCTCTGTTTTTCGCACTATTTCCCTTATTATTAAGCACTTTCTATAAATATCAAGTTGAATAAAACGCTATAAAATCTATATTCAAATCAAAGCGTTATCTTTTTCATCAATGTATGTAGGTAAAATACTTTATCCGCAAATAACGGTACCGCTATTTCCAGATACTCATCAAAAAGATTCTCTATATATTTTTGATAGGTAGGAATATCGGGCACATGAATTTGCAATGAATACGTATAATGGTCCTCTTTATGATCGGATAAAATCCGAGAAAAATACAAATTTCCCAAACCTTCTGTCTGTAACCGAGGAATAAATTTAGATGTCACAAAATCATACCATTGACCATGAACATCCGGTGTTACCATAAAAGAAGTATTTAAAATATACATAATGCCTAAAATTAATCGATAAAAAAATCATTACAACAATCAGACAAACTTATTCCGACAAATCATTGCGAGGAGGACGTTTGGTAAATACCGCTGTAAGCATCCCGATAAAAAGGCCATAAAGCATCACTGAAATCACACTGATTGATATGATAAAAAACGGACTGTTCATCATCGCATAAACACCTTCTTTCATTTCTGCCCGTTCTGTCTCTGAGGAAGTCCATTGCTCTATCGCTTTTTGAAACATAGCACTATAATAATCGGGAGCGAACTGAGACATCATAAAAAAAGCTACTGCCCCATAAATTAAACCCGCAAAAAACATCAACAAAAGGATAAAACTAAACCCTTGGGAAAAAGAAAGCCCATATTTATCTCGTAATAGGCCATAGCGTCGTGTGAAAAGATACGCAACCAAAACCATCGAAAAGAAGTCAAAAAAACTACACAAAGTGGCTGTTATCGTATAATCTGACAACCAATATCCTATAATCAAGGTGCCCCCCAAAGCCCCTCCTAAAACAGCTCCTCCTGTCGCTGCTTCGTAATATTTGAGTTTTTTCAACCGTATAATCTCTAAAATATCCGGATTGATATCTTGATTCAATGCCATAGTTATTGTATTAAATGAGCATATCCCTGCCGAACAATATGCACCTCATCTCCCGTTAAATCCACCACTGTAGATTGAAGAAGATGCGCATCTCCCCCATCAATCATCATGTCTACAGAATGACGATATTCCTCCCAAATCAATTCAGCATTGACGGTATCTTCTTCTGCTAAGGAAGGTGAGACAGGTAAAGAAGTGGACACTAACGGGCATCCCATCAATGAAGTCAATTCTGTTAGAATACGATTGGCAGGAATACGAATCCCTACCGTACTTTTCCGTTCAAGAAATTTATTCGGAACTGCTCCTGAAGCTTTCAATATAAAGGTAAATGGACCTGGAACATTGGCCTTGATTAATTTAAAAGTAGCATTATCGACTCTCGCGTAGTCTGCAATAACACTAATATTCGGACAAATCAATGACAACGCATCATTCTCTTTCCGTTTAATCTCTTTCACACGAGCAATTGCTTTAAGATGATGCAAGGAACAGCCCAAAGCATACAATGTATCTGTTGGATAGATAATAACTGCTCCTTGTTCCAAAGCTGCGGCTACCTCCCGCAATGTTCGCTCATTCGGATTATCTTCATATAACCGGACCAATTTATTTTCCATCGTTACCTCGTTTATTTCATATATTCATATTCATACGAAGCAGTACGAATAGTAACTTTCGGCTTCACGGATGGCTCTACATGTCCGATAATACGAGCATCTACGCCAAAGGATTGAGATATAGCAATAATCTCTTCTGCTATGGTCGAATTATCTACATACAACTCCATACGATGTCCCATATTAAACACCTTGTACATCTCTTCCCAAGGTGTCCCGCTTTGTTGCTGAATAATCCGGAACAGAGGAGGGATTTCAAATAAATTATCTTTAACAATATGGAGATTCTCTACAAAGTGAAGAATCTTGGTTTGAGCTCCTCCTGTACAATGAATCATCCCCTGTATCCCTGTTCTGCACTCCTTTAACACCCGAGTAATGACAGGAGCATAAGTACGCGTAGGAGACAACACTAACTTACCTGCCGTAACCCCTACTTCTTCTATATAATCAGTTAATGAATAGGTACCGGAATAAACCAAATCTGAAGGCATAGCACCATCATAACTTTCAGGATATTTATCCGCAACAGAATGAGAGAATACATCATGACGCGCAGAAGTCAAGCCATTACTTCCCATTCCTCCATTATATTCTGTTTCATAAACAGCCTGACCAAAGGAACTAAGTCCTACTACCAAACTACCCGGCTTTATATGGGCATTATCTATGACATCCGAACGACGCATACGAGCTGTTACCGTACTATCAATGATAATAGTCCGAACCAAATCCCCAACGTCCGCTGTCTCTCCTCCCGTAGAATAAATACCTACTCCCATATCCCTCATGGTCTGCAGGAATTCTTCTGTTCCATTGATAATAGCCGAAATAACCTCCCCCGGAATCAGTCGCTTATTCCTTCCAATAGTAGAGGATAGAATAATGTTATCTGTAGCACCAATACACAATAAATC
>CASFOM010000250.1 GCA_949296295.1 uncultured Alistipes sp.
GATTGCCGGTTTCTTAGATGGCTGACCGATATTCATTGGGAGTCATGCCTGTCAATTTTTTAAATAACCGCGTAAAGTGTTGGGGGTATTGGAATCCCAGCTCATAGGCTGTTTGTCCAATGGTCTTTTTCGGGTCGAGAATTCGCTCTTTCGCAACATCAATCAATTTGACCTGGATGTATTCCTGAGCCGTTTTTCCCGTTTCCTTTTTTATGAGGTCTCCAAAATAGTTGGGAGAAAGACAAAGTTTTCCTGCGCAATATTTTACGGTGGGCAGTCCTTCCCGCTGAGGGGTATCGTCCGAAAGATATTCATCAATTAACCGTTCAAAGCGGCTTAAGATATCTCGATTGACTTGTTGGCGAGTGGTAAATTGACGTTCGTAAAAGCGGAGACAATAATCGAGCAGCGTTTCTATTTGAATGGCGATTAATCTCCTGCTGTGACGATCAATGGGGTGTTGCAACTCTTCCCTGATTTTTTGGAAACTGTCAACTACCATGCTTCGTTCCCGCTCGGAGAGGTGTAAGGCTTCATTTACTTCGTAGGAAAAGAAAGAATATTCCTTGATATGTTGCCCTAATGAGGTTCCACGAATAAAGTCGGGATGAAAACAAAGGGCCCAGCCTTTCGGTTGGAAAGTCTCGCCATTATCGGCTACTCCTGCTATCTGTCCCGGGGCTAAGCAAACCAGAGTCCCTTCCTGATAATCGTAATATTGTCGGCCGTAAATCAAATCACCACATTTGACCTCTTTCAGAAAAACCACATAAAATCCGAAAATACGACGCATGTGCCGAATGCGTTGGGCTTCTGATAAGTCAATGACACTGACCAACGGGTGAAAGGTCTCAACTCCCAACAAATGATTGTAATCGACAACGGTGGAGATATGTTCTATTTGCTTTTCCATGACTTTATTTATAGGTATTTGCAAATATAGATTTTATCTCCATATTTCCCATGAGTGTCGGGATTTAACCCGTAATTCGGGTAAAAGATTCCGGAATATGTATCATATTGGAGGAACGCGGATTTTGATAATCGTAGTTGAAGGAAGAGGAATGGGAATGGCTTGAGCTCTTGGGGTTCTCTGTGTTGTTTTTCCCTTTTCAATATCTTCCCTGGGGTGGCTATGATATATGACAAAGGAGATGGTCAATTTCTATGATTTGACACATCTCCTTTGTTAAAATGTATAAAAATTAGGGCAATACAAAACGCCAGGCAAAAGACAGAGATTTGTCTCTCTAAGAACCGGATGTCAAGAATGGCTTGTTGTCAGCAAAAATCCCCTGCTGCCTGCATACTTGTCCGTAAGATGAAAACGGGATACTCCGTGCTCAAGGGAAATTAATGATTGAAATGGTACAAGAAAATCATGGTTCCTTCAAAGGCAGGCTTCTTTTGTCCTTTAATCTCAAGAACAACACCTATTTCCGTTTTGACAATCCCCCGCAGATTGCGTATTGAGAGTAAGGTCGCATGTACCCGTACTTCATCATTCACTAATACCGGTTGATTGAAACGGAGCTTCTCAATCCCGTAATTAACCAACATCTTGACATTGTTGACCTGTATGATTTGATCCCACAGATAAGGAAGGATAGACAGATTCAAATACCCATGCGCAATGGTACTTTTGTAAGGACTCTCTGCCGCTGCCCGTACCGGATCGGTATGAATCCACTGAAAATCCAAAGTCGCTTCTGCAAATTTATTAATTTGTTCCTGAGTAATCTGTAACCAATCCGATACCCCCAATTCCTGACCTTCATACGCTGAGAATTCTTCGAAATTATTTACAACCAACTTACTCATAATAACTCGTTTTCTTTATATGGTAACTTCAATAGTGTTTTCTATTGGCAAAGATACTTAAATTTAATGGCATTCCCTAATTCCGTTTAAAATTTTTAATCGAAGAGAAAAAGTACGGAAAGAATTGGTTGATAATTCTTGAAAATTGGTCTAAAATAAATATTTCTCCGTTTTTGAACGGTTGTCAATTTAAAAGGGGTTACGTCAAATTTTCTTTTTGACGCAACCCCTCTAAGGAGAGTAAGAATTAGTGAAGAAAGGGGAACAGGAGTTTTCCCGTATAAATTCTGCAAATAAATTCGACTGAATTCCGATAACAGCGGTGGGCAGTGATGATAACTTGGTCTGTAATGTATATTTAACCGAAGAAATCGTTGTTCATGAGAAAATCATCAGAGAGTGGCTGTCTCAGAAAATAGCCATACGGTTAAAAGGTCGGATTGCCCCAATCCGGTCCATTCTTGTCATACCATATCCGTTCCTGGTTAAGCACTTCCGGAACATTGCTGTTCATGGTGAAACCTTGTGCGGCATAGGCTGCTACCGTATTCTTGTAGTTAATGTTGGCCTGGGACGGTTCGTTTACCGGGAAACGGCGAGGAATGGCCAGGTTTCCTGATGAGAAAGGTTCCCGCTGCCATAAAGAACTGGAAGAGGAGGGAATCCCTGAACGGCGCGCTGTGACATAAAGGTCCGTAGGAGTTAAAAGATGGTCAATAATCAGGTTGATGTAAATTTTCTCCAAATCGGTTGCCCGGTCTCCCGTAAGCATGTAGTCCGGCTGTTGCAGCAGTGCTTCCGTCTCTCCCGATTGTAAGGCGATGGCTTTCCCATAGCGTTTGTCGTAAGGCTCGTAATAGTAGGGAATGTTCAAGTCACGAGCCCCTCGGTTCATCGAGGCTACCGATAAACGTATCCCTTCCGAGAAATAGTCCGCGGCCGCTCCTCCTCCATTCATCCCACGAAGGGTTAATTCTGCCAAATAAAACTGTGTCTCGGCGGCCGTTACTAAGGCTACCCGGAAAGGATGGTTCCCGTTGGGAAGGTATTGGGAGGAGACATCCGTAGTATCCGGATAGGTAAAGGTCTGGTTCGGTTGTACGATATGGGTGGAAAAGGCCGAGGTCGGATAATAGGTCCGCAATGAGCCTCCAATGGTAATTTGAAAATTGGTGCTCCGGAAATAGGCCGCTTCCTCTTCTTGCGGTATCTCTCCATAAACCGTTACAGGAGCTCCGTAATAACGTACCCAAGGTTCTCCGTCTCCCGTCCATCCTGTAAAGGTGGGACGACCGTTCACCTCTTCTATCTGACAATTGTTGGCAATATAGTCCGGTAAACTTTTCCCTTCATTGAGAAATTTTTGTACTACCATACTGTTGAAATCGTTTTTTACAAATGTGAACCGTAATCGCGGATCTTTATTCCGACGCATGAAGTCGATTAATCCCCGACTTCCCGAACCGTAATAGACCGCATCCTCGAAATTATAGTTTTGTTCTCCGCCGTACCAGTAAAAATCATCATCAATGCTGCTCATCAAACGTCCGTCTGACACTACCTCCTCCGCTATCGAAAGGGCGGTCCCCGGATCCGTATCCATTAATCGTACGGCTAATTTCAACCGTAGTGTGTTCCCCAATTTAATCCATCGTTCCGTATCCCCTCCATAGATTAAATCCTGATGGTTGTCCGGAAGAATCTGGTCCACCTGACGCTCTCCGTTCATTACCGGATTGGACAGGACTTCGATGCTGTTTTTTAACTGAGCGTCCCATTCGGTAAACAATTCGCTTTGGGTGTCATATACGGGAGTGAACAAAGGTGGCGTGGTGTAGAAAGCCTGCCATGCTTCCTTGTAGGGCAGGGAGCCCATAACATCGGTTACCCGAATGCCATAGTAAATCTGTACGAAATAGGTCATGGCCCGAAGATATTGGTACTGAGGACGTTCATAATCATTGTATTCCTCGTCGATGAGATGACGGATGCGGGCCAGAGGACCTCCTACCTGGTCATAGAGGACACTGAATCGGTCGTCGGTGGCTCCTGGTTGGTTGAAGTTGGCGGAGTTTGGGGTCAAGGGACTGCCTACCAACACCTGACACCAGGGCATAATGTATTTGGTATTGTCGTAAAACCAATCGGTATAGGACCCTCGTTGCAAGCCAATCAGGGCATCGGTGAACAGATATTGCAACTCGGGCTTTTCTACTACTGAGGGATTCCGATTGATGGCCGCCATCTCTTCGCGGCTGCAGGAGGCTCCCAACAGGGCGCCTGCCAACAGAAGATATATTGTTTTTTTCATGTGATTGATGGATTAGAAATGTTTACAGGCTGAACCGCACCGAAAGAGCATAGGTGGCTGTGTAGGGCATCATGTTCATTTCGAAGAAAGAACCGGATGCTGAGTTCCCGTTGAAACTTTCGGGATGGATGCGGTTGGGCAAGGAGTTGAACAGATAACAGAGATTGCGGGCATCAAAGGAGATATAGAGGTTGGACAGACGTAATTTCCGAACAATTGCTTCCGGAAGTTGATAGCCTACCGATACTTGTCTCAGGGCAATGTATTTGACCTTGTTCACCCAGTTGTTGTTGATGACCCCCGTATTGAAAGCACCCGTACGGTATTGGTAGTAGGAGACGTGTGTAGGTTCTACGTAACCTAATTCATACGCATCGCGATAGGTCATCCCGCTCACGTCCACACTTGTCCCGCTCGGCGTTTTTACCGTTGTCCCTTCCTGGAATACCCCGTCAGGGATAATCCCGTCATGGAAAGTACCGTAGTTGGCTTCCGCATATTTGGAGGTCCAGGTAATTCCTCCATGTTCTGCATCACGCGCTCCCAATGACCGGTCCAACAATCCGTAGGCGGTCCCGTATTTGCTGGACATGGAGGCCATGTATCCGCCAAAGCGCATATCTATTAATACACTGATATCAAAATTGCCTATGGAAAAGCTGTTGGAGATACTCCCTTCGAACTTCGGAGCCATCGTACCAACTTGTTGAATCACATTGCTTCGCAGCGGATAGGCCCCTAAATATCCTTCGTTCCAGGCCAGGACATTCTTTCCGTTCCGCGGATCGTCAACAGGGTTTCCCTGGGAATCGTATGCCTGGAATTTCTGGGGAACGGCGTCCGAAAGCAATACCCCGTATTCTCCGCCTACATAGGCTACCGAACCGATGCGCATGTTCCCATAGGTAGGATTGCCTGACAATAATTTGTAGGCTCCTACATCGGGATGCAGGGAGATGATTTTATTGCGGTTGCGGGTATAGATAAAGTTCAGTTTCCAGGTGAAATTGTCGTGATCGATGGGAATGGTGTTGATGGATAACTCAATTCCCTGATTCTGAATATTCCCTGCATTGACCAACTGTGAATTGACTCCCGATTCCACAGGTGCCGGAATCTCGATAATCTGGTCGCGCGTATTCTCCTTGTACCAGGTGAAATCGATACCCAACCGGCTCCGGAACAGCCGAAGATCGAATCCGACTTCAAAAGAGTTCTTTCGTTCCGGCCGCAGATTCGGATCGATGATTTGCCGGGTAAAGGTGTTGAGGTAAGCCATCCCGTTGCTTAACTGTATCTGGCTTAAACCGTACCCCTGATTGATGCGGTAGGGGTCGGTATCGTTCCCTACCTGGGCCCACGAGGTACGAATCTTGGCGTAGGTCATCCATTGCGGTACCTTAAACGTTTCGGAGATGAGCCATGAGGCACTTACCGAGGGATAGAAATAGGAGTCATCGCCCTGTCCTGTGGAGTAGAGCAGGGCTGTGGACCAGTCGTTGCGTCCTGTGACATCCAGAAACAGCCGGTCTTTCCAACTGAAACTTGCTAAAAAATAGGTCGAATAAATGTTTTTTGTGTTGTCTATCATCGACTCATAACCCGGTACGTTGATGGAGTTGCCTATGAAAAATTGTCCCGGAACGACCAACCCTCCTTCTGTCCATTGAGAAAC
>CASFOM010000251.1 GCA_949296295.1 uncultured Alistipes sp.
ACCCGGACTCGCCGGGACTTTCCTGGCATTATAAAAAAAGAAAGGTAACCCTTAAGTCTGTCTTTGACTTTTGGGTCACCCTCATTTATCAATATCTGTATTTTACTAAATCTTGATGCATTACAAAAAGAAACCCTAATTTTACAACTTGATACTTATAAAAAACTTATCCCTATTTACGAAATTTAACGTATCCTTGAATAAGTTGTCAGGTATGACTAAATTCTTCCTTCTTCACAGATATTATTCCATACCTACAAAATTTTCCTCTCATCACATATACATATTCCTCTCTTTATCAAAATCAAAAACATTGTATCAAGGCTACCTTAACCTTTCAATAAAAATCGCGTTGACATTCAATACAAAAGGTCAGAAACTCTCATAATACCATTTTGTTTTTTTGCAGCATTTCCAATACTTATTCACAAGCAAAAACAAAATTCATTAAAAATCACTATATTTGAAGTCCAACAAAATCGGATTAGAAACTCCTTTTTAAATGAAATACTAACCTTTTATTTATTGATTTCTTAATGAAAAAATATTTATTCGTACTTATTGCATTATTGCAAATATCTTGTAAAAACGACAACCCTTTACTGAAAACTGTTGATGAAACTTTAAAATTAGCACAAGAACAGTACATTACATTAGCAACAAAAACGCTACAATATAAAGGGGGTCTCCCAAAAACTTATGAACACGATACAGTAGTAATGGCCAATTCTGCCTGGTGGACAAGCGGATTCGTTCCAGGAACCCTATGGTATTTATACGAAGCCGGAAAGAATGAACAAATTAAAGAATATGCTCTCCTATTAAGTCAAAGAGTAGAAAATCAAAAATATACTAAAGACAATCATGATGTAGGATTCATGATTTATTGTTCTTTTGGTAATGCCAACCGAATAAATCCTGAAAAACGTTATCAAGACATTATCGTCGAAGCTTCTCGCTCATTATCTACCCGATACAAAGAAAATATCGGGTTAATCCGTTCATGGGATTTTAATAAAAGCATTTGGCAATATCCCGTTATTATAGACAATATGATGAACCTTGAAATGCTTTGCGCAGCATCGGATATGACTCAAGATAGTTCTTATAGACAAATAGCCATAAGCCACGCAGACAAAACCATGGCCAACCATTTTAGGAACAATATGAGTTGTTACCATGTAGTATCCTATGACACCATAACCGGACAACCTCATATCAAACAAACATGGCAAGGACTTTCCAATGAAAGCGAATGGTCTAGAGGACAAGCGTGGGGGTTGTATGGATATACGATGATGTACCGGATGACTGGATTAGAAAGATATAAAGAACAAGCCCTCAAAATAGCAGCGTATTTATTGAACCATCCCAATATGCCTAAAGATTATATTCCCTATTGGGATTTTTTAGATCCTAAAATTCCCCATGCTTTACGTGATGCTTCAGCAGGAGCAATCATTTGTTCTGCTTTATTGGAGTTATCTCAATATGTACCTGAATCACTCGCAAAACAATACATACAAGTAGCTGAAACCCAGATAAAGACACTTTGTAGCCCTCAATATTTAGCTCAAAAAGATGAAATAGGAGGTTTTATTTTAAAACATAGTGTAGGTTCACTACCCCATAATTCGGAAGTAGATGTTCCTCTGACCTATGCCGACTATTATTTTATAGAAGCCTTACTGAGATATAAAAAAATAATGCTACAATAAATATACAATCATGCCTAACCTACCAATCTATCTATTAATACTGCTTTTTTCGATAAAAGCCATATATTTGAATGGTCAAGGGATGCATCCTGACAGTCAAATCAATCATGTAAAACAACTAATACATTCAAAAGACAGTATAACGTGCAAAGCCTATATTCAGTTACAAAAGGATGCCGATAAGGCGTTGAATGCGACCTCCCATGCCCTTGTCGATTTCAGTGTACCCGGACGATACATAGATTCAATTGCTCATGTTGAAAACTCTAAAAGTTTACAAACAGATGCATATAATGCTTATGCCTGCGCTTTGTTTTATCGTTTGAACGGGAAAAAGAAATATGCACAAAAAGCATGTGAATTACTAAATGCATGGGCACAAAAGAATAAATGTTTCTCTGAATTCGATGGTTCTTTAGTTATGGCTTATTCAGGGACAGGACTATTGAATGCCGCTTTACTACTGAAAAAAGACAAAATATGGGGAAAAGATAATCAAGCCTTATTCGCAGAATGGGTAAAAAACGTATATAATATTGCTGCAGACAGTATACGTCATCGAAAAAATAATTGGGCTGACTGGGGTCGATATGCATCTCTTCTTGCAGCATCCTTTTTGGATAACCAGGAAGAAATAAAAGAAAATTGCCGTTTAATAAAATCTGACATACAACATAAAATAGCTAAAGACGGTTCTATGCCGGAAGAAATCGTCCGAGGAGATAACGGACTTTGGTACACTTATTTTTCATTAGCCCCTATAACCGCTTCTGCATGGATTATTTACAATGAGACAGGTGAAAATCTTTTTACAATGGACTTTAACGGGACCAACATAAAAAAAGCATTGGACTACTTATTGTATTACACCAAATATCCTGAAAAATGGCCTCACAACGACAAACTCAACAAACCAGAGAAAGGAAGTTGGCCATATAATTTAATTGAAGCAATGAAAGGTATTTATCAAGATAAAGAATATGACAAGTTAACACAAGGAATACAACCTTTAATCTATAATCGACATCATTACGCATGGAGTTTCCCATCATTAATGACTCCTAAATTACAATGAACAAAATTAAAATCTATATAATTAAAAAGCCATAAACAACGAAATACAACATCAAAAAATTCCAATCTCCGATAATCGGTATCAATTCTTTTTGCCATTTTTAAGGCCGTATCGATTTTCTTATTACTTTTGTTCCTCACTTAAAAATAGCCAAAATGAAAAAACGAATCAAATTAGGGTTCCTATTACTGGCTGGATTGCTAATCTTAAGCGGGATTATTTGTTATTTTGAATTGGCCCGTTTAAATAATTCGACCCAACAAGTGGTTGATTTTGGTGCACGTAGCGTTACTTTGTCCAACAATATGTTAAATGATATTGCCGCATTGGACAATGCTATTGTAAAGTATGTATCAGGGAAAGATTCTTCTTCCTTATCTCAACAAACGCGCCAACTATCAAAAGCTCTTGACAAAACTGTTGCCGATATCAAAGCAAAATATCCTAAAAACGTACCTTTAGATATGTTAATGCAAGCCCATTTCGATTATCAAAAGATAATTACTCAAATGGACTCTGTTCGAATGGACACTTCCTGGTATTTCAATACCTATAAAGCCAAATACGCCGAATTGGAAAACGGAGTAAAAAATTTCCTAACCAGTACGCAAAATTTGGTGGTCAATGAAGTAAACTCTCTAAAAAACAATGCGTATAGAGCAATTATGTATGGCATTGTCACCATAGCAACTGCTGTTATCGTCATTTTTTTGATGCTTTTCTTCATCAATGTATTTTATATCAAACCTATTGTCGATATATCTAAGGCTTTAAAGAACTACTTAGCAATGAGAGTACCTTTCGATGTCGATGTAGCTGCTAAAGATGAAGTGTTTATGTTAAAAGAATACATAGAACAATTAATCATTCGTATTAAATCAAAAAAAGGTTAATCTATTTCTCACCATGAGGGTATATGTAATACTAAGATACGTAGGTACAGGATTACTGTTAAACGCAGTATTCATGCTGTTATCTGTATGTGTGTCATGGTACTATGGTAAAGATTCCGGATTCTATCCTCTTTTATTAAGCAGTATTTTTACAGCTATTATCGGAGGATTTCCTTTCATATTCGTATCCTCAGAATACAGTATCAGGAACAAGGAAAGTTTTGCTGTAATGGTTTGGTCCTGGATAGCAGCCTGCCTGGTAGGTATCTTCCCTTATTTATTATGGGGGGGAGAATTTAATCTGATAAACAGCCTTTTTGAAAGTGTTTCCGGTTATACTACAACTGGAAATACAATATTGCAAGATGTAGAAAGATTACCCAAAAGTTTACTTTTTTGGAGATCTTGCACTCACTTGATTGGTGGAGCAGGAATCGTTCTTTTCTCTTTGGCAATCATTCCCTTGGCTGGACGTAACGCTTCCCTATCTAAAAACACGGAACTTTCTCCTTTAGCAAGAGACAATTTCAATTATCGAATGCAAAAAACCATCAGAATCGTCCTCGTTGTATATGTCGTCTTAATCTCCTTGGAAACCATTTTATTACGAATTGTCGGAATGAATTGGTTTGATGCTGTCAATCACTCCTTTTCTACCATTGCAACAGGCGGTTTCTCTACGAAGAATCTAAGTATTGCCTATTACAACAATATCTGGATTGAATTAGTCATTACTATATTCATGATTATATCCGGTATTCATTTCGGATTATTATTTTCAAGTATTTCTTCCAAACGAAATAATCTATTCCGATCTGAAGTATCCAGATTCTATCTATTCACAATTATCATAGCTTCCATTCTCGTTACTTTAAATCTATGGTCCACCCATACTTATTCTTTTTATGAATCCATACGATATTCCATTTTTCAGGTAGTTGCATGTATTTCAACTTCCGGTTTTGCTACTGCAGATTCTTCCATTTGGCCGCCATTCTCCATTCTGGTTCTTCTTTTCCTTATGTTTCAATGTGCTTGTGCTGGATCAACTACCGGAGGTCTTAAAAGTGATCGAGTATTGCTTTTATTCAAAACTTTTAAAGCCCATATCTTACGATTACAACACCCCAATGCTATTGTCCGAATAAAAATGAATAATATCACCATTCCCAACGATATGGTCTATGCTGCTTTAATTTTTATTGCTTTATATATTGTCATCAGTGTTATAGGCACCTTAATATTAAGTAGTATGGGAATTGATCTAATGACCAGTTTCAGTGCCATTACCGCATCCCTCGGCAACGTAGGACCAGGTTTCGGAAGCGTTGGTTCTCTTAGTAATTATGCTCATTTACCGGATACAGCCAAAGTTGTTTGCAGTTTGGCTATGTTAATGGGACGTCTGGAATTATTCGGATTTTTACAAATATTCATCATCAAAAATTGGCGATAGCTCATTGATATACAAACACCAACGTTCAAAAATTCTTCATTATAAAAAGCGACTAATTTTTCATATAGATTTATGGATATTCATCATATAACTCAACTGTTTGCAGCTAATCTTCATTAGCTATCGGAACAATATCTATACTCATTACTATTTGGACTTGATATTCTGAAACCCTTTTTCAAAAAATCCCCAAATCATAAAATTTTCATACTACTTTTACAATATATACCATAAAGATAAAGGTCTACAAAACATTGAGGATCAGGAGTACAGAAATACATGAAGAAAACAATCAGATACGAATACCAAAAATAATAATGAAATTGACAAATACAACGCATACCACATCAGATATCGAAACCATAAAAATTTAATCGGCTTCTTATGAACTTTCTTAATTTTGTATTATTTTTGTTTGGTCATCAGAAATGTGCTTCTACTTTGATTTGAAAAAGAAGTATTTATAATTCTGAGAGAAGTTGTTTTACCGCTGTTTGAATAAACATGAAACTAAATAAATCTATCTATATCTTTGTTATATTCTTGTGTTGCTTATATAAGCCAGGACAAGCACAAGATAATTCTGCATTAGAAAATAACAATGCTTATACTACATTGTTGGAACAAGAAAAAACATTATCAAAACAACAGGATTCCATACAACAAATCATTTCTCAAAAGCGAGATGCATTAGCTAAAGACGAGCAAAACCGTAATAAATATACCACAGAAATTACCAATTTAGAAACCATACTTTTTGACATCAGGGCTCAATTAGGAAAAATCGCCAGCCAACTTAATGCATTGGAACAAGAATATATTTTAAAGAATTTAAACAACGAGAATGCTTCCAATGAAAACGACCCTTCTGCCATACAGCACAAACACCTTTTAGCAAATAAATTCATGAAAGACAACATTTCTAAAGAAGAAATGGCTATTATGAATATGTCTCCGCAGAAAATATCTGAATTAAAAGCATTAGGAGAAGAATATCTGCAACTGTATGAAGAAAAAAAGGTATTAGCTAATAATTATCAAAATGCCCCTGATAAACAAAGAGCAGATTCCATTTTATTACTTTGGGATCAAACCTTGAAATCCTGTAAACAATTGGAATCTGATTTTTCTGCTATCTGGGAGCCTGTATATTCTTTAAAATATGACGTATACAGACGTCTCTTAGATAAAATATCTGCTCCTACCCAATTAACTGAAACGTTAAACGAAAAAAGTCGAAACATACGCAGTGAAGAATCTGAAGCCAAATCGTTATATGATTCAGCTCCTCTTGCCATGTATCCTGCCCAACGTTTACTTATGACAGAATATGAATCAGCATTAGCTGAACAGTTAGGATTATCTCAAGCCAAAGATTCGCTAAATAAAGTCATTTCATCCATAGATAAAAACATGTATGCATTATCTCCCATACATTTATCTCAAATGAAATTCGTAAATTTCATTCCTATTACCATAGGAGGAGAAAAAGTCCATAATGAAGAAAATCCCATTCCTGAGCTAACAGTTCCAACCAAAGGAAGTCTGTTCAAGATAGAAATGGCTACGTATAGTAAAGAGCCTACATCTTATAGTGTGTTTAAAAAGGTTTACCCCATTGAATATACCATTCTTCCTGATGGAAAATACAGATATTATGCAGGTTCCTATAACAATAGAGAAGAAGCGGTTAAAGCCAATACCCGATTACGTCAATACGGATTTAAAGCCCGAGTAATTGAATGGAAAGATGGGTATGAATTGGATGAAAATGGGAAACCAATTATTCCAATACCAATAAGTGATGCTTATCGTGTTGTCTTCCCGGAAATGACTGATGCTATTCGAAAGATTGTAGCAGATTCGGATAAAGAATTATCTCGCATCGATGTAGATGGGAAAACCATGTATGCAGTTGGTTTGTTTAATGAGCAAAGTGAAGCCCAAGCCATCGCTTCTCAAATAGGTAGTTCTGCTCAAATTATCGGAGTTGATTTATCTGAATAAATTTCGCATTTCTATTTCTAATGCCCGATTTCAACATTTATACTCCCGACACAGAATTAAACGAATTAAAAAATATTATTTTACAGTTCGGGGAAAAATAGTTGTAAAAAGAAATGATTATTTCATTCAAGCAGGTGATATTTGTAATGAAATAGCTTATATTCAAACCGGAGGATTCAAATATACCCGAACCAACAGTAAAGGGAAAGAAAGAATATTTGCTTTTATGTTTGAAAACGAATTTATTGGGAATTACACTCCCGCTCGAAATCAAAGTCCTGCCCTATTAAATATACAAGCATTAGAAGATTCTGTAATTTATAAAATTACAATAGACCAATATTTGTCTTTTTTTGAAAAAACAATTAATGGGAAAATCTATGTGCGTAAATTTGTAGAGGTAATTGCTTTTGAACATCTTAAAAAGAATATTTCTTTATTCTGTAAAACTCCGGAAGAAAGGTATTTCGAATTACAAAAAAGAATTCCTGATATTTTTTTCCGAGTTAATCTAAAAGATATTGCTTCTTATATCGGTGTCACACCGGAAACGCTCAGCCGAATGAGGACAGCCTATTTATTTCAAAACTCTTGACTAAAATCAAGAATTCTTGAATTAAATATCAAAATATAAAAAATATTTTCCTTTTCGCCTATCTTTGAGAAAAATATTGTACCATGAAAAACAAAATCCTTTACATTATTCCGTGCTTTTTAATAATTCTATATTCATGCACATCTTATCCTAAATTTCCGGAAAAACCGTCCCGACCTTCCTATGAAGGATTTAAATGGGAAATTATTTCAGGAGCAGGATTGAAATGCTGGGCACAAAACAATTCTGTAATACACGTAATTACAGATAATACTATTCCTGGAGCCCGAATAGCTAGAGGGGATAATGACCTTAATGGAAATATAGTAATAAAAATTTTCCCTTTACCTTCTCAAAAGATAGAATCCATCTTAGACACATTAAAAAAAATGCCAGGGTGGGATCCTTCCACCTCTTGTGCCTTCAAAGAAATTCCATCCCAACGAAAAGGAGTGAAACGGTATGTATTGGAATTAACAGGAACCTCTGCAGAAAAATTCAGAGAACAAAGTAAACAAGAGCCTATTCCTTCCACTTGTAACGGTTGGGGTGTCGGAAATAGCGGAATGCGCTATTTCGAAATACATAGTAATCAACCCAATAAAGCTATATTTATAGAAATAGGACAAGATACTCCTTTGTTCGATGAACAAAGCATCATTTTAACAAATAACTCTGACTCTCAAAAAATAAATGACTCTACTTTTATTGTACAAGGGATGTTAAGGATAGGACATGAAGTAAGAGCATTTACTGCCGATGGCGATTCTACTGACTATTGGATTATCGATAAAACCGGGAAATTAATGGACGCCTATGAAAAAGCGACCGGAGATGAAATCAAAAACGGGAAACCAATACATGTAAAATTAAGAGTAAAAGATATGGGGAAAACCGATGATGGTTTTGCAGCAGACTATCAAAGCGTTTATCATGTGATAGATATTATAGAAATATAAATATCTAATCATTCTACGTCTAAAAGAACTCATTTAATTCTTGATACCTTATCTTTTCTCCATACTATCTATTCAAAATTATCCCCATAAGCAATCATATAATTGCTTACCAAACTGTCCATAAAACATATCTAACTGATTATAAATAATGGAAAGTTATGACTTTAAATAGCTATCCATTAATAAAATTAACAGGCATGTATGGTGGTTTTACAACAAGTAACTCCTTTTATTCATCTTATAATTCATATTTCCATATAACAATTCTTCCTCTATTAGTTTATTTATTGTTCATTTTTTCTTCTTTAAACCAACAAGGAGAAACATCATTCTTGACAGGTTATTTACCTCTATTTTCGTTTTTAAATAAATTAACTACATACATCTCAAATATATTATATCCTTAAATACAACACTTAAGGATATATGGGATAAGAATCTATTAAAAATTCATTGTACCCCAGTGGACTCCTTATATTAATGGATTTATAATACAAAATATCCCCAAAAGATTTTAACAACTAAATAAAAATATGTATATTCGAAAGTTGTAAAAAATGATAATAGCAATAATGTTAAGTATCCTGTTTTTACTCATAGGGTTAGGATTAATTCTTGCCGGAGCTAATTTTTTAACGGATGGAGCATCCGCTTTAGCTAAAAAATTCAACATATCTCCTTTGGTTATCGGTTTAACTATCGTTGCTTTTGGCACATCCGCTCCAGAACTCACAGTAAGTGTTGTTTCTGCCATTCAAAAAAGTGCAGAACTTGCTATCGGAAACGTTATTGGAAGTAATATTTTTAATATTCTAATGATTGTAGGTATCACAGCATTAGTAGCACCTATTTCCATCACCAAAGGAACTCTATCAAACGAAATCCCACTAACAATCTTATCTTCAATTATTGTATTAATTTGCGCAAATGATATATTTTTGGGAACAGATACAATTAACGTATTAAATCGGGCTGATGGTTTATTAATGCTCTGTTTCTTTTCCATTTTCTTAGGATATTCTTTTGCGATTGCCAAAAATCATACAAATAATGACGAGTCTGTAGAAATCAAATCATTGTCTACGGGACGTTCCATACTATACATTATTGGAGGATTAGCCGCTCTAATTGGAGGTGGAAAACTTTTTGTAAATGGAGCCAGTGATATCGCTCGTTCATTAGGAGTAAATGAATCCATTATAGGATTAACCATTGTTGCTATGGGAACATCATTTCCTGAATTGGCCACATCTGTAGTTGCAGCCTTAAAAAAGAATCCTGAAATTGCGATTGGGAATGTTATTGGATCTAATCTTTTCAATATATTTTTCGTCCTTGGAGCAAGTGCAACGATTACCCCTTTGCCATTAGGCAATATCTCCAATTTTGATTTACTATATTTATTAGGAGCTTCTATTCTCTTATTTATTACAGGAAAATATAATAGAATCAGAATCATAACAAAAAAAGAGGGAGCAATTATGGTTATTGCCTATATCAAATACACAGGGTACCTCAT
>CASFOM010000252.1 GCA_949296295.1 uncultured Alistipes sp.
ATTGGTATTTTGTTAGCGGTACTCGTTTAAATAGTCTTAAATACTTTCCTAAACAGGGAAAAGTGGGAGACGTTGCGGTACAAATAGCTTCTTCAGGGCCGGACAGTGATTGGGCTACCATCATGCAGGCTTATTTTGCTGCTATTACTCGTGCACAGGACCATATTTATATTACAACCCCTTATTTTTTACCCAATGCTCCCATCCTTACGGCAATAAAAGTAGCATCGTTGAGTGGTGTGGATGTTCGTTTGTTGATTCCCAGCAAGTCAGATGGAAAAATTGTTTTCTGGGCTACTCGTTCATATATTTCGGAATTATTGGAAGCGGGAGTAAAAATATATTTGTATCGAGGAGGTTTTGTTCATGCTAAAGTTATGACTATTGACGGAGTATTTAGTGCTGTCGGTAGTGCCAATATGGATGAACGCAGTTTTGAGGATAATTTTGAAGTTACTGCATTTGTGTATGATCGAGAAAAAACAGCCCGTTTGGAGAATGATTTTAAAGAAGATTTACAACTGTCCCAAAAAATTAACCCAGAACAGTGGCAACATCGTCCTAAACGGGAATGTATTTATGAAGCGGTTGCTCGTTTGTTGTCCCCCTTGTTATAGGTATGGCCATAATAAATAATCTTTTTGTATATATTTGTTTTATTGCTGTTTTTTGAATATATTTTAACGGAATACTCTGTTATAAAGTTTTTTTATACGAAGAGGTATTTCTGTGTTTCATTTTAAAGTTATTGCTTTTTCCCTAAATATTGTTGTAATCAATAAGTTTTTCGAGAAGAGCTTGAAAATAATTGGGAATGTGAGAAATATTTTTCTTTTTATAGGTTCTTTTTCCTATCTTTACAAATTGAAAAAGAGGGTTAAAATTTAAAGAATAAAAAGTAAATGTACAACGTAACAGAAAAAGTCATTGATTTTGGCGATGGTCGCCAGGTCACAATCGAGACAGGAAAATTGGCGAAACAGGCCGATGGTGCGGTTGTGGTCAAACAAGGAAATACGATGTTGTTGGCTACGGTAGTAGCCGCAAAAGAAGCAAAGGATGATTGTGATTTCATGCCTTTGCAAGTAGAGTATAAAGAGAAATTTGCAGCAAATGGACGATTCCCTGGAGGTTTTATGAAACGAGAAGGGAAAGCGTCTGATTATGAAATATTAGTGGCTCGATTAATCGACCGGGCTTTACGTCCTTTATTCCCTGCAGATTTTCATGCAGAGGTTTTCGTTACCGTTAATTTGATTTCTGCAGATCCGGATATTATGCCGGATGCTTTAGCCGGATTGGCAGCTTCTGCAGCATTGGCTGTTTCCGATATCCCATTTGGAGGTCCTATTTCGGAAGTACGGGTTGCTCGGATTAAAGGTGAATGGGTGGTAAATCCTACGTTCTCTCAGGTTCCGGATGCGGATTTAGATATTATGGTAGGTGCTACTTATGATAATATCTTGATGGTGGAAGGGGAGATGAAGGAAGTTTCAGAGGAAGAGATGTTGAAAGCCATTCAAGTAGCTCATGAAGCGATTAAAAAGCATTGTTTGGTACAAATGGAACTTTCCCGAGAGTTAGGGAAGGAAGTAAAACGGACTTATTGCCATGAAACCAATGATGAAGCATTGCGAGAAAAGGTCATAGCTGAAACGTATGATAAAGTTTATGAAGTAGCGCGTAGCATGTCTTCCAAACATGAACGCAGTGATAAATTTGATGCAATAGAAGAAGAGTTCATGTCGCAATTTAGCGAAGAGGAATTGGAGGAAAAGAAACCGCTTATTAAGCGTTATTTTCACGATAACGTGTTGAAGAAAGCGATGCGTAACATGATATTGGATGAGGGGATTCGTTTGGATGGTCGTAAGACAACAGAAATTCGTCCTATTTGGTGCGAAGTAGGTTATTTGCCTGCAGCACATGGCTCTGCCATATTTACGCGAGGAGAGACTCAATCGTTGACTACGGTAACTTTGGGAACAAAAATGGATGAAAAGATGGTGGATGAGGTTTTGATGCAAGGATCAGAACAGTTTGTGTTACATTATAATTTCCCTCCTTTTTCCACAGGAGAAGCTCGTCCTGCCCGGGGGGTATCTCGTCGGGAAATAGGTCATGGAAATTTGGCTTTTCGTGCATTGAAACCTATGGTTCCTCTGGGAGAAGATAATCCTTATGCCGTTCGAGTTGTTTCGGATATTCTTGAATCCAATGGTTCATCTTCGATGGCTACTGTTTGTGCCGGGACTTTGGCATTGATGGATGCCGGAGTAAAATTGAAGAAGCCGGTTTCGGGAATTGCTATGGGGTTAATTACTGACGCCACGACAGGGAAATATGCTATTTTGTCAGATATTTTAGGAGATGAAGATCATTTGGGAGATATGGATTTCAAGGTAGCAGGAACAAAAGACGGAATTACGGCTACTCAAATGGATATCAAGGTAGATGGATTGTCTTATGAAGTGTTGGCGAAGGCATTGGAACAAGCGCGAGTAGGTCGGATGCATATTCTTGGCAAGATTCTTGAAACGATATCCGAACCGCGTGCAGAATATAAACCTCATGTTCCGCGAATCGAACAAATTACGATTCCTTCTGAATTTATCGGGGCAGTTATTGGTCCTGGAGGTAAGGTGATTCAGGAAATGCAAAAAGAGACGGGGACGACGATAACCATAACAGAAGCAGAAGGGAAAGGTGTTATTGATATTTTTGGCGCTAATAAAGAAGCGATAAATGCGGCATTAAGTCGTATCAAGTCAATAGTAGCCATTCCGGAAGTGGGTGAAGTTTATACAGGAAAAGTAAAATCAATCATGCCGTTTGGCGCATTTGTTGAGATTATGCCAGGTAAGGATGGATTGTTGCATATTTCCGAAATAGATCATCGCCGGTTTGAGACGATGGAAGAAACGGGATTAAAGGAAGGAGATGTAATAGAGGTGAAGTTGTTGGATATGGATCCTAAAAATGGGAAATTAAAACTATCTCGGAAAGCTTTGATTCCTCGTCCTGCTAAGTCTGAAAAAACCGGAAAATAGAAAATTTTATCGTATGAAATTTTCGATAGACAAAGGATTGGTGAAATTTTTTTTTAAATTGTATAAAAAGGAGAGTTTTAAAAATATATTATTATATTTGTGCATTGAAACTTAGTGAGATAGAAGGTAACAAGAAAGTTTAAATATTAAAAACAATTAATTAACTCATTGATTATGAAAAAGTTTATGAAAGTTGGTTTTGTACTCGCTGCTATGGCGATTACATTAACAAGCTGCGACTGTTTCAAGAAGATCTCTAAAAAAGCGAGTGACATTCGTGTTTCTTGCACCCCGACGATCCTGACATTAAAAGGAGATGCGGTGAATGCAACTTATACGATTGAATTCCCTGCAAAGATGTTTTCTAAGAAAGCAGTTGTAAAAGTTACTCCTGTTTTGATGTATGAAGGAGGCGAAATAGCAGGTACTCCTAAATATCTTCAAGGAGAAAAAGTAAAAGACAATTACACTGTTGTTAGTTATAAACAAGGTGGCAGCGTTTCGGGAGAAGTTTCTTTCCCATACAAACCGGAAGCAAAATTGTCTACGTTGGTTTTGCGTATAGAAGGTAAATGCTGCAAAGATTGCAAAAAGAAACCAAAAGATTTTATCGCTCTTCCAGAAGTAATTGAAGTAGCAAAAGGTATTAGCACTGTTCAATTGTTGGCAGATGATTTCGCACAGTTGGCTTATGCTCCTGATAACTTCAAACGAGTAACTACAATTACTAACGAAGCTAAAATCATGTTCCAAATCAACCGGGCTAATGTTCGTCCTGCTCAGTTGACCAGTGAAGAAATTAAGGCTTTGGAAGACTTTATTAAAGAAAACTACAATCAACCGAAGAAAACATTAAGTGACTTGTACACTAAAGCATATGCTTCTCCTGATGGTCCAGTAGATTTCAATGATGAATTGTCTGTAAAACGTGGAAAAAATACTCAGGAAGCTTTAGCTAAGAAATTCAAGAAAGATAAAATGCCGGTAGAACCTACTTTCGATGTAGATGCATTGGGTGAAGACTGGGATGGTTTCAAAGAATTGGTACAGGCTTCTGATATTCCAGAAAAAGACGTGATTTTGCAAATCTTGCAAATGTATAGCGATCCTGTTAAACGTGATCAGGAAATCAAAAATATGTCTGCTGTATTCAAAATTTTGGCAGAAAAGATCCTTCCTGAATTGCGTCGTAGTAAGTTGATTATGAATGTGGATGTAGAAGGTTTGTCAGATGATGAATTGAAAGCAGCTGTTGCTAATAACGTTTCCTCTTTGAATATTGAAGAAATGTTGTATGCTGCAACCTTGTACACAGATAATCAAACAAAAGCTACTATTTATGCTGCTGCTACGAAGAAATATTCTTCTTGCTGGAGAGCATGGAATAACTTGGGTGTAGTATTAGCTAAAGAAGGTAAAGTAAACGAAGCTAAATCTGCTATTGCAAAAGCTGCTCAAATTAATTCTTCTGCTCCTGAAGTAGCAAACAACTTGGGTGTAATTGCTTTGTTTGAAGGCAATAAAGCAGAAGCTAAAAAATTCTTCTCTGCAATCAATACTCCAGAAGCTAAATATAACTTAGGTTTGGTTAATTTGGCAGAAGGTAATTATGATGCTGCAGTTAAAGTATTGAATGGCTACAACCTTGCAGTAGCTGAAGTTTGCAATGGTAATTTAGCTAATGCAAAATCTATCTTGTCTCGTGAAAATTCAGCACAAGCAGACTATTTGAAAGCTATTATTGCAGCTAAGGAAGGGGATCAAAATGGAGTTATCTCTAATTTGAAAGCAGCGATTGCAAAAGATCCTTCTTATGCAGAAAAAGCTGGTAGCGAAGTAGAATTCTGCAAATATTTTGAAAATAGCGAATTTATTGCAATAGCAAAAGTGAAACCGATGAAAGAAGTAAAGAAAGCGGTAGAAACTGATGCTAAAGCAGCTAAAAAGGCAGCTAAAGCAGCTAAAAAAGCAGAAAAGAAAGCAGCTAAAGCAGCTAAAAAAGCTGGTAAATAAATCTCAAAGTTATCTTAATTAATAAATCGAAAAGGGTAGCGATTGCGTTCGTTACCCTTTTTTTCTTATAATAACCGTTATATTATTATTTCTTGAGATTTGTATTTGTAAAAGTGATTTGGCTTTTATCCAATGAGTAAAAAGGGAGGGCTAAGATATTGCTTTGATAAATAGTAAATCCATACATTATTTATCTGTTCTTTTTGTTATAGGTTAATTTTGTAAAATATCTATTTCAAAATTGAGTTTTTTGTTTCTTGATCTTAAAGTAGGTTCCCCTTTTTTATAAATGTCTGATAAATATATTTAACTGATTAATAATCAATTATGTTTTTCATAGATAAACGTGGCAAATAAAAATTACTTGCAGATAGTTATATAGTAATTGCTTTAACCTGTTGATATATGATTTCTGGCAAATAATCTCGGTTTACAACCCTATCTGCTTAAGCGCTGTTAATTATCCCTGTTTGTTAAATACGTTTATTGGATATTTTGTTATTTTATAAGTTTATTACGCATTACTTATTGTAAATCATGAAAAATAGGCTATTTTTTTTTGATTAATGATAACGTATAAAATAATGGGAGCACCTATCAATGGAGTAATGACATTTATAGGAATGATTGTTCCGGAAGTAAAAATAACTGTACAAAGGTTGCAAATTAATGTGATGATGCCTCCTAATAATATCGTTGTCGGAATTAAAACAACATGATTGGAGGAACGATTTAATAGGCGACTGATATGGGGTACAGCTAATCCAATGAAAGATATGGGGCCGCAAAATGCAGTAGTGATAGCGGTTAATAATCCAGTTGTTAAAAGTAAAGTAAATCGTGCTTGGGTAATTCGAACTCCTAAATTTTGAGCATACCGTTCACCAAGAGCAAGAGCATTTAACGGTTTGATCATGAATATAGAGGCAGTAAGTCCGAAAAGACTGAATCCAATAAAATAAGGCATGCTTTCTTTATTTACTGTAGAAAAATCTCCCATCCCCCACATGACATAAGAGACAATCCCTTCTGCTGAAGCGTAAAAACTTAATAAAGATATGATGGAATTGGCTAAATAGCTAATCATAATTCCGATGATTAATAACATGACATTGTTTTTTATCCATTGGGAACATAATAAAATAATGCCTAATACTCCCATAGCTCCTAATAATGCTCCACTGATTACAGCCATATATCCATAAAATCCGAAAGCAGATATCGATCCGGTAAAAAGAGTGACGAATGCAACACCTAATCCTGCTCCGGAAGTAATTCCCATAATGGAAGGGGATGCTAATGGATTTTTAAAAAGAGTTTGTAATAATAATCCGCAAACAGCAAGAGACATTCCTGTTAATAACGCTGTGACTGTCTGAGGAATACGTGAGTTTTGTATGATAACTTGCCATTTTTCTAAAGTTGGATCTGTTTCCCAAATTAGTTTCCATGCATATTGGATAGGAATATTTATAGAACCAAAAAGAATATTTGCAATGAATAGTATTCCTAAAAGTAAGAATAATAATACATATAAAATAAAAAGTTTTCGGCTGGTTTGTGTCATTCTGCAGTTAATTTGTGAAAAAATTGTAATTTATGGTTGGGAAATATTTTGGGCTGAAAAATGGAAATCAGATCATATAATACTAAGTCAGGTCTAAAGGTTGCTAATTCATAATAAGGTACAAAAGCAGAATTACATGCATATATTTGTTGTTTTTTGAACGGTTTGAATTTAGCATATATTTCATTCTCTTGTTCAAGTGCTTTAAGCGAACATATCGGTTGTTTCGCATCATAATATTTGAATATCCAGATGTCAGCCTCACTATATTTTGTCCATATTTGCTCAAAAGATAGCGGAATGGCTTTTTCAGCATTACTCCCATCTGTTTGCTCTGTATAATCTGCTCCTGCATCCCTGTATAGATTGGCAGCATAGCTGTTTCCGGAAGGAATATACCATACTTGTCCATATTTTTTTTCTACCAATAATGAAGGTCTGTGTATAACAGAATCTACTTTTTGTTTTGCTTCCGTATAATTTTTTTCTGTTAAACGGAATATCGAGTCAGCGACAGTTTCACGACCTGTTAGTAATCCATATAGTTTTAACCATTCGGCTCTACCTAATGGAGTTGATTCTGTAAATTCCGTACAAATAATTGTAGTAAGTCCCAATTCTGTCAATTTGTTTTGTAAGGATTGTTCCATAGGAGCCGTGAAAATAATCTCAGGTTGCAACATAATTAATTGTTCCAAATTAGGCATACGGCTGTTTCCAATAGATTGAATTGTTCCTGTTTTAACCCCTTGGATTACAGAATCTATCTGTATATATTCAATATCAGTAGCTCCTTTTAAAGTGTGTAATGCTTTTAGTTCAGATAAAGCACCACAAGGTATGGTTCCAAATGCTACTGTATTTTTTACGGGAATACGAATAATTTTACCCTTGGGTAGATTTTGAGGAAGATTTTTTTTACTGTCAATGAGTATATATCGTTCTAATAGGTATTCAGTGTCAATGGGATTTCTGATTTCTAATATCGTATAGTCTGGTTTTTTTTCCCAGTAAAATCCTGAGGCATATTGAAGATGATTGGACGTTTGATTGGAGGAGAATTTCTCTTTTTTTTGAAAAGAGCAACTCCATAGAAATCCAATTGCCAAACTAATTAGAATAAAATGCTTCATAATTGCTTTTATTGAGTGATAGGACTAGTGAATAACAAAGGTACGATAATTTATTGAATAGATTTTTTACCCCATCCATTTAAGGGAACTATCAAAAAATGTCCTGAAAAAAATGGTGATTGATACAAATTTGAATAATTTATTATATCTTTGACAACGATATTTGATTCAGTTATTTTTTTTAGGAATCTTTTATCAAAAAAGGATGAGTCCAATAGCGATGAAGAATCTTTTGTAAGATTAAAGTATGCTTTATTGATAAATCCTAATTATTTATTTCTGGGGGAGAATAATAAACAATGTTTTTACATTTGTTTGTTGTTCACCTTGTTTTTTTGTCAATTCATAGAGGGAAATGTGGAATTTTTACTATTCTGTTATGTTATGGATAATAAATAAGAATTATAACTACATTTTGACCGATTTATTATCTTTGTGAAAAGATCAAAATAAATGATTTTGTTATAGAGAAATATAATTTGTTATGAAAAAGGAACTGATATTGTTGGGATTGGGGTTTTGTCTGTGTGGAACACAAATACAAGCTCAGGATAATGTAGCTCCTATTGGTCAGATAACGATGCCTGTGGGATTTGATTTGGACCAATTGAAGGAGGAAGTCCGTTGGATTAATTTAAAAGCAGTACGGGCAGCTGTGGACAACATGAAAAAGATGCAAGGGTTTGATGCCGCAGCAGCAGAACGTAATTTGACAGAATTAACCGGTTTGGTAGAGACTGGTTTTGATGGCCTGGAAACAGGAGATCCTGCCACAGTGGAACGAGCACTTAAGGCATTATCACTGAAAAAAGAAATTTTATTTGCTAATCCATTGTTTGATGTAGATAAAATATTGACTATTCGTTATCGGGTAGGAGATCAGGATAAACAAATTATGACTCCGAGTTTGGGAACTCAACCCAATAACTGGTCTAATCAGATGTCAGCATGGCGTAGTGGATTTAATGCGGAATTAGTTGAAATGTCCAATCTTCGAGGTGATTTGAAATTTAGAACTATCTTATCAGCACCTCGTAAAGGAGCGTCTATTGCAGATCCTGTGTTGCATTGGAATGCTGATCGGTTAATGTTTACATCGTTAGATTCGATGAATCGTTGGCGTGTTTTTGAAGTCAATATGGATGGGACAGGGTTACATCAAGTTATTGAAAATGATGAATTGGATCTGGAATTTATAGATGGTACATATCTTCCTGATGGGAGAGTAATAGCTGTTTCTAATATTGGATATAATGGAGTACCTTGTGTTAATGGTTCTGATCCAGTGGGAAATATGATACAATATGATCCCCAAACAAAAAAGATGCGTCGTTTGACATTTGACCAGGATGCCAACTGGCACCCTACTCCATTGGCCAATGGGAAAATTATGTATACTCGTTGGGAATATACTGATTTGACCCATTATTTCTCTCGTATTGTGATGCATATGAATCCAGATGGAACAGAACAGAAATCATTGTATGGTAGTGGTTCATTATTTCCTAATTCTATTTTCGATATGCAGCCATTGCCTGAAAATAATGTTCGCTTTGTAGGGATTATTTCCGGTCACCACGGTATTGCCCGTTCTGGCCGTATGATTATTTTTGATCCATCTATTTCTCGTAAGGAAGAAAAAGGAATGGTACAAGAAATTCCTTATAGTACTCGTAAAATTATCCCTATCGTAAAGGATGAATTGGTTAATGGTGTTTGGCCTCAATTTATTAAACCTTATCCATTGAATGATAACTATTTTTTAGTTACAGCTAAATTAGCACCCAATACCCGTTGGGGAATTTACCTAGTGGATGTTTTTGATAATGTAACTCCGTTGGCTTTAAATGAAGGAGAAGGATTTATTTATAGTATTCCGGTAAAAAAACGTCCGGTTCCTCCAGTTATACCGGATCGTATAAAACCGGAAAGTAAAGAAGCAACTGTATATATTCAAGATGTTTATGAAGGAGAAGGTTTGCGAGGTGTAAAAAGAGGAACTGTCAAAGCATTGCGTGTTTTCTCTTATGAATATGCTTACTTATATACACTCTCGGATCATTATATGCAAGGAATTCAAAGTGGCTGGGATATAAAACGATTGTTGGGAACTGTTCCTGTAGAAGAAGATGGTTCTTGTATCTTTACTATTCCTGCCAATACACCGATTTCTTTACAACCTCTTGATTCAGAAGGTCGTGCGATACAGTGGATGAGAAGTTGGTTGACAGGAATGCCAGGAGAAGTGGTATCGTGTGTAGGATGCCATGAGGATCAGAATACCTTGCCTCGTCCAAGTAACAGTATCGCATCAAAGAAACAACCTGTGCCTATTCAGCTTACAGAAGGAGGGCCTCATTCCATTACCTTTGGATTGGACATACAGCCTATTTTGGATCGGGCTTGTGTAGCTTGTCATAATGGAGAAAATGCTAAAATACCTAATTTTAAAGATACTACTTGTGTAAGTGTTACAGACTGGAGTGGAACTCGTCGTTATGGAAAAAGTTATTTGGCTTTTCATCCTTATGTAAATCGTCAAGGGCCAGAAGCAGATATGTATGTGATGAAGCCGTATGAATATCATGCATCTACCAGTGAGGTTGTTCGTATGTTGAAAGAAGGGCACAAAAATGTTCAATTGACAGATGCAGAATGGCGGAAATTGTATGCATGGATTGATATGAATGCGCCTTATTTGGGGATGTTTAATGCTAATGATATTCATGGAATCAAACAAATTTCTCGAAGGAAAGAGTTGGCTGATAAGTATGCTAATGGAGCAGGAGTTGATTGGCAGGCAGAAATAGCGAATTATGCCGATTATTTGAAGTCTCAAGGTCCGGTAACTGCTGTTATGCCAGAACCGAAGGAAGCGCCTATTTATAAGGAAGTTTCCATGAAACGTTGGCCCATGACGTCTGAAGAGGCTAAGAATTTGCAAGAACAAGAGGGAGAAGTTCGAAAAGAAGTTGAAATTGCTCCAGGAGTGAAGATTACTTTTGTACGAATTCCTGCAGGAACATTTATCATGGGAGATAATAGTCGTTCTATATCAGCGCCAGAACATAAAGCTGTTGTGAAGAAGGCATTTTGGATGAGTGAAAAAGAAATAACCAATGAGCAATATGAAGCCATATTCCCGGAATATGATAGTCGAATTTATGCTCAGTTCTGGAAAGATCATACTACGCCAGGGTATCCTGCGAACAAACCGGGACAACCTGTTGTACGAGTATCTTATAATGAAGCTATGAATTACTGTGATAAGTTGAAGGAAAAAACAGGATTAAATATTACATTGCCTACCGAAACGCAGTGGGAATGGGCTTGTCGAGCAGGTAGTGATACGGATTTCTGGTTTGGAGATAAAGGGGTTGATTTTGGAGAGTATGATAATTTAGCTGATGTGCAACTCGAAAAAATGGCAGTAACAGGTATTGATCCTCAACCTATGTCTAAAGAAGATCCTTGGTTCCCTTATTACAATTATTTGCCGAAAAATGATCAAGTGGATGATGGCCGAATGATTCCGCAAGGAGTGGGTGAATATAAACCCAATGCATTTGGACTGTATGATATGCACGGAAATTTGGCAGAGTTGACAAGAACAGAATATGCTCCTTACACCACTAAGGCAAGTAAGGCGGAACAGTCAGATGGTGATTCGGTTGTTGTTCGGGGAGGCTCTTGGATTAGTCGTGAAAAAGATGCAACAGCAGCTTATCGTGCATCGCGGTTAAAATGGCAAGGGTCCAATAATGTCGGATTACGGTTGGTGATAGAAGATTAGAAAGGCTAATCATATAATTGTATATTTATGGGATTCAGATGGGGAAACTTTCTGAATCCCATAAATATAAATAGAGGATATTAAATTTAAGGTAGTTTGTATTTCTATAAATAAGCTATTTATATGAATGGGAACTATGGAAAAAAGGGCGCAATTCATGTGAGTTTTAGAAATGTTTTTTAATTAGTTTTTGAGGTATGGTTGGACGATTGGCGTTATTGGTTGTATTTACATTAGGTTTGTTTGAGTTTACGGGAAATGCAAAGGAACGTCCCGTAGATAAAGTATATCCCTTGTTGGATACGGAAAATTCCCGTTGGTTTTTTTTCTCATCAGCTTGTAGACCTTTTGGGATGGTAAATCTAAGTCCTGATACGGAGGTAAACAGTGATTGGGGGGCAGGTTATCGGTATCGTACAGAGAATATTAAAGGATTTAGTCATATTCATGCATGGCAATTATCTGGAATATCTGTAATGCCTATTTGTGTGGATACAGATTCTTTATCTGACTTATTTCAAGACTGTTCCTCAGACTTTTCACATAATAAAGAGATAGTAGAACCTGGTTATCATGGCGTGGAATTGTCACGATATGGTATAAAAGCTGAATTGACAAGCACTTGTCGGGTGGGATTTCATCAATATACATATCCTTCTTCAGGTAGCAAAGGAGTATTGTTCTCATTGAATGAAATATTAGGACCTTGTAAGAATGAACAGGGAATGATGCGTCAAGTGGATGAATACACATTTTGTGGCCATGTTATTAATGGATCGACTACTCGTCGTCCTAAACCAATAAAAATATATTTTTATGTTTCTTTTGATCAACCAGTAAATGGATTGGAACGAGATGAAAAGACCGGTAATTACCTATTGAAAATAAATTCAACTTGTTGTAAGTTACTAATGAAAGTGGCTATTTCATATACTTCTTGTGAAAATGCTCGTTGTAATATGGAAACGGAATTACCGGGATGGAATTTTAAGGAAGTTGTAAAAGATTCTCAGAATGAGTGGAATAGTTTACTTTCTCGTATAGAAGTGAAAGGGGGAACAGACACGGCTCAACGTCGTTTCTATACAGATTTGTGGCATGCTTTACAGGGGCGTCGCATTATCAGTGACTGCTTGGGAACCTATCCTGATTATACCGGAGCTACGTTTCGTATTGGGCAAATTCCTTTGTCTGCGGAGAACAAACCATTGTTCAATCATTATAATTCCGATGCTTTTTGGGGCGCACAATTTTCTTTAAATGCTTTATGGGGATTGGTTTATCCAGATATATATCAGGATTTTGTTTATTCCTTAATGCAATATTATCGAGATGGAGGCATGGTTCCTCGAGGGCCTGCAGGAGGAAACTATACTTTTGTAATGACAGGAGCTTCTTCTACTCCTTTTATTGTCAGTGCCATTCAAAAAGGAATTGTAAAAGATGATTGGCCATTTATTTATGAAGCTTTGAAGAAAAATCACATGCCGGGAGGTATTATGGAACGAGGAGGTTATGAACATAATACAACTTTAGGAGGAGGATTGAAATATTATATTTCTAAAGGTTATGTTCCCTATCCCAATCCGGATAAATCTCGTGCATTTCATCAAGACGGTGCTGGGATGACCTTGGAATATGCTTATCAGGATTATGCGTTGGCACAGTTGGCTTTGCGATTAGGAATACAGAATGATTATGACTATTTTATGTCGCGTTCTCACAATTATCGAAATTTGTTTGATGAAAAAAGCGGATGGATTCGACCGAAAGATGTATTGGGAAGATGGCGAGAAGATTTTGATCCTTATGAATATAAACATGGTTTTGTAGAATCAAATTCTGCTCAAATGACCTGGTTTGTTCCTCAGGATATAGAAGGACTTGCCCATTTGATGGGAGGAGTAGATCGGGCAGCGGAACGATTGGACAAGCAATTTAAAGAAGCAAGTAAGTTAAATTTTACTTCTGGGACTTCTCATTCAGTAGAACTTCATCCGGAATATCAACGTATTCCCATAAATTATGGGAATCAACCCTCTATTCAGACAGCATTTGTTTTTCATAAATTGGGGCGTCCGGATCTTTCTCAATATTGGAGTTCGGAAGTAGTAAAAAAGGCTTTCTCCGGTTTGTCTCCGAGTACTGGTTATAATGGAGATGAAGATCAGGGAATTATGGGTGCTCTTGCTGTATTGATGAAGATAGGATTATTTCAGTTGGATGGAGGAGTGTCTGATTTATGTGAATACCAGATAGGAAGTCCAATTTTTAAAAATATTCGTATTCTTTTGCATCCTGATTATTATCTTGGAGATGAGATATCGATTAAAATTTCCCGTAAAACGCCTGAAGAAGTATCTGTAAAAAAGATGCGATGGAATGGTAAAGAGGTATTGAATGGTTTTTTGCCGCATGAAGAGTTGGTTTCGGGAGGAGAATTGTTATTGGAAATGCAATGATATTTTATTGAATATAAAATAGATATATGAATATAAAAGATATTTTAAATAAGTTATTGCTAATTGTTGTATGTCTTTTTTTCTTGTTCCCGGTTGATGTTTGTGCCGAGGAAGAAAATGCAGGTAAGACATACAAAATTTCGGATTTTGGTATTATTCCCAGTGACACTCTTGTATTGACTAAACCCATACAAGAAATGATTGATTTTGTGGCAGAAAAAGGAGGAGGGACCATTTTGTTCTCTCCGGGAATATATATTACAGGTAGTATTGAATTAAAATCCAATGTACATCTTTATTTAGATAGAAGGGCAACGATTTTAGGAAGTACGAATCCTGCTGATTATCGGAAACAAAGTATCCCAGGAGAACCTGTCTCTCCTAATGGAAATGACAATTCCGCTTTGGCATTAATAGTAGCTAATGGAGCAGAGAATATTGCTGTAACAGGATCAGGGATTATTGATGGGTGAGGACTGGAGTTGGCTTTACATATTGACAGCTTACATCATAGAGGCATTGTCAAGGATCCGAAATATAATTATCATCGTAATCGTCCAAATGAAACAGCTCGTCCGAAACTTTTTCGGATATCACAAGCTAAACAGGTACTGTTAAAGAATGTAACCTTGCGTAATAGTGCTTGTTGGGGGATAACTATGGAATTGTGCAAAGATGTTGTTATGGATGGATTAACCGTCTATAATCGTGCTTATTGGAATAATGATGGATTGGATATAACCGATTGTCAAAATGTTCGTATTACTCGTTGTAATATTGATGCTGCCGATGATGGTATTTGTTTGAAATCTTATTATCCGGGACATACGAATGATTCTATCTTTATTGCTCATTGTAAAGTTTGTTCCAGTGCCAGTGCAATAAAATTTGGTACAGCTTCGCATGGTGGATTTAAGAATGTCTTTATTGATAATATTGAAGTATATGACACTTATCGTTCTGCCATTGCTATTGAGACGGTAGATGGGGGTAATCTGGAGAATGTTCGAGTAACTCGTATCCATGCAAGGAATACGGGGAATGCAATTTTTATACGATTAGGACATCGCTCTGGGGAGGCTCCCGGATATTTGAAAAATATTTATATAGGGCAGATGGATGTAGAAGTTCCTTTTGGACGTCCTGATGAAGCATACGATTTACGGGGTCCTGCTTTGTCTTTTTTTCATAATCCGATACCTTCTTCCATTACCGGGATTCCGGGAAATTTTGTTGAAAATGTGATTATAGAAGATTTGGAAATTCGTTGTCCAGGACGGGCAACTAAAGGGATGGCTTATGTTCCCTTGTGGCGTTTGGAATCAGTCCCGGAAGCTATTAATAGTTATCCTGAATTTTCCATGTTTGGAGAGTTGCCTTCATGGGGTTTTTATGTTCGTCATGTCCAGGGAATAACTTTTCGAAATGTGACATTGAAATTGGCTGCCGATGATTTTCGTCCGGCTTTTGTATTTGATGATGTAACATCCATTAAGTTGGAAGAATTAAGATTACCTTCAGATAAGAATCAAATTGTTGTCCGAGGAAGCTCCGGTATAGAGGTAGAAAAAAAATTTAATATTATTGAGTACTAACATTTACAAGGAATATTTGTAGATGTTGTAGGGTAGTTTTGATGTGTTTTTTGTTAATAGTATTATTGAACAAGTTGTAATAATATTTCGTCCTGCCAATGATTTTGAATTCTAACCCACTCTTTTTTTATTCCTACAGGAATGAATCCGTGATTGGTAAATAATCGCATACTTGCTTTATTTTTAGGATTGACATTACAATAAAGTTGATGAAGATCCAATGTTTTAAATCCGTACTCTATGATTAATTTTAATGCTTCAGAAGCATATCCTCGTTGCCGGTTTTCTTTGTCGTAGATCAATACACCTATTCCTGCTCGGCGATTGTATGGATCGAAGTCAAATAAATCGATGGTCCCAATAGGCCGATTAGTATCCGATAATACAATAATAAAACGAATTTGTTTTGTTTCAAAAATAGAAAGGTGCGAGGTCTCAATATATTGTTTTAAAATGAATTTCGAGTATGGTGTGATGGTATTACTTACTTTCCATACATCAGGATCATTTTCCCACTGATATAAAAAATCAATGTCTTCGGGTTCTAATGGGCGCAGATAAATATGTTCCGATTTCATGATTAATAGCAGAGAGAAATTTATTTTCCAAAAACGGAAAGAACGGGACGTCCAATCCATGCCTGTGGTGGAGTAATTTTCATAATATGGGCAATGGTTGCAGCACAGTCAAATTGCATGACACTTTCTTCTATTTTATATCCTTTCTTTATTCCTTTCCCTGTTATAACAAAAGGAATCTGCATTTCATTCATGCTTTTCCCTCCATGACCTTTCCCTTTTCCTCCGTGGTCAGCAGTAAAAATGATAATGGTGTTGTCGCGTAACCCTGTTTTATCAACAGTAGCTATTATTTGTCCTACATAAGAGTCTATTTCTTTACACGTATTGAAATATTTATCACTTTCCCATCCGTTTCCATGTCCAGCTCCGTCAGGTTCAGCAAAAGCGATAAATGTAAAATAAGGTTTGTTTTGAGTGAAGTAAGAGATAATGGAATCAGTTAGTTGTTTATCGTTTTTTGCAGCATAATTGATTGAAGCAGCTTCTTTTTCATATAAGTATCCGATGCCTTCCCAGGTATATCCTGCACAAATAAGAGTATTTGGCTTTTGCAAACGAGTTTCTCCAATAATAGTAGGAAATATTCCCCAAGAATTGATTACGCGGGAGGGAAGTTCCGGTTTTTGACTGCCCCATTCTGTATATCCGTGAATTTCTGGACCAGCACCAGAGATCATGCTTTTCCAATTTAC
>CASFOM010000253.1 GCA_949296295.1 uncultured Alistipes sp.
AATCCACAAGTAAACAGTAAATAGAAAAGTAAGAAGACATGGGTGAGTTTCATGGGTGTCCGATTTATTCGTTGGTATTTTCATTATACAAGATTAATTCTCGAATAAAGCAGACTGAAATACCCTGTGAGATATATAAATACTTAATATGAAAATTTTTATGATTTTTTTTTGTTAAAATAAGGAAATGGTGATATATTTGCTGGTAAATACCAACGTTATAACAAAAGCGACAAAAAAATTGTCGCTTTTGTTATAATATTTTATATATGTTCTTCGGTGTCTGATTTTCTCTTTCTATATTCTTTATATAGTATATTGTGTCTTATTGAGCTACTATGGCATAAGGGAAAGTCGTATCTCCGGTTTCCGTATATTGGAATCCCTCCTCTGCTTGCCAAATAGTCCCATCATCATTCTTAGGATACGAACTGTATTTACCTCCTTTTAGAATGAAACCTCCCAGAGGGGCTCCGGTCTGATCATCATCTGATGCAAGGGCGCAAGGAGTACGGTCGGAATAGAATTCGCCACTGAGAACTTCTATAACCCCTAATGATGCAGCATAAAGTGCATAAAAAGCATCTTGTCTGCCTGGTTCGGAATTTCTTGCAGAGATTTTTGCGTTATCGACAATAATACGAGCATTCTCGATAGCTGCCACTCCTCCCTGCACTCCTTCAATTACTGCATCTTTGATGTTCATGGTTCCTCCTTCCTGAGCCCGGATACAATAAGCCCAGCTGCCATACTTGTTGGAAGAGGATGACTGTATATGCCCTCCGTTAATATGGATGGTTCCTGAACCTGCTACGGCAAAAAAGGAGGCCGATACATTGATATTGTTCAGAGTCATGACTGCTTCGGGACTGTTGTTCCAGAAGGCTGTCCCTCCATTATTGACCTGAGTGCTGTAATTTCCGCCTTCTACGGTTAATGTCCCATAATTTTCTACGATACGCCTTTGCATCTGAACGCTTCCATTGCCTTTCAGGGTTAATTCACTCCTGTTGACTAATTGTACGGCTTCTTCCGAGGAGGTTAAAGTCCCGTCGATGGTTAAGGTGGTTGGCTTATTGATTTCTAAAGCCGTACCTATGGATGAGATATCAATATTGGCTGAAGATACAATAGTAATTTCTCCTCCATTCGCATTTACTGCCTCTATGGCCGATTGTAAACTGTTCATATCGGAAACGCCCAACCCTTTTACCACTTCATACACGCCGAAAGGTTCCGGAGTATCGCTGATTTTGACGGATGAGTATCCTTCAGCGACAAAATTATCGCTTACGCCGGCCGGTTCCGTATGGGTTTGAGCCGGATTGCAGTTTTCAAACTTACCGCCCTTGATGGTAATGGTATTGGGTTGATTATCCTGAAGATTGACAACGAAATAGACTCCGTTATAAGGTTGGTTCACTTTAAAATAACCATCATTGATTTCGATATGCGCATTATCTTTGGCTTGAATACAGGAACCATTACCTACATAGTTCCCTCCATTGATGGTTACCTGAGCATCTCCCATCGCCCATATCGCATAATAACCTTCGTTGGCATTAATGCCTCCATTTTCATCTCCATTAATGATCAGGGTTCCTCCATTGACTACAATACCGTCTTTATTGGGGTCTTTACTTACAATTTCATGTCCATTCAAATTGACAATTAAAGTTTTTCCGGGAGCTACAGTCAAAGCCGGTGTATTTTCATCAAAGACCACATCACTTTGGAGAGTAATCGTTCCTCCGTTTGTTGCAGCCTCTAATAATGCAGTACCCCAATAATAATCCGGAGTTTCAAATTCTGCATCGATGGTTACCTCGAGTTGCCCTTGCTTGGTCAGCAGATTTCCGGATACGTTGGTCCGGTAGTTCCGACGAATGGGGATATTGGTGAAACTGTTGTTTGTGGTAATTTCCGTATCGTTGTTTAGAAAGGTCATGGAGAAGTTGGCCAAATCAGCCTGTTCAGGAACGGCCCAGATATAATCAACGGTTAATTCTCCGCTGCTGATATCTTCAATACTTGCCGTGTAGGTAACGGGTTCGGATTCTCCCACTGCTCCTGTCAAGGCATTGAAGGAGGTTGGAATGGCGGAAAACGATACCTTGACATGAGTAGGTTGTAAATCGGTATGATTGGGATCAATATTTCTTAAATCAGTGGTTTTTACGTTTAACTGCCCGAAAGGACGGTTTAACGTGATGGCTTCGGAGATTGTCCCGTTAACGGTGATACTTTTTGAACCGAAGAAAGCGTCGAATTCATCATTGTTTCCGGAGTAATTGCCGTTTACGTGGATGTTGCTTAAATCTTCCGTATTGTAAATTTTGTCGTTGTTTTCAGCAGTACCGTCTCCACAGTCAGCCCACAATACGAAATTGTAGGTCTGGGAGTTTACTAATTGTAAATCAGAGAAGGTAACGGTGTTTCCTGAAACAGACACT
>CASFOM010000254.1 GCA_949296295.1 uncultured Alistipes sp.
AGAACACTTAATAATTTTGTTTTATTAAATATCCTTTTCTGCTTTGTAAGTTAATATTTTTATTAGTTTATTCCAAATATTTTTTAAATATATTTTTTAATGGATGATTGATATGTGTTTAATTGTTTGATTTTTAATGGGATATAATTGAAAGGAATGTTGGGATTGTAAAAATAAAAGTGTATTTTATACAAGTGAGTTGTAAATTAAAAATAACAATAATAAAGGGAAATACAATTTGTATTTCCCTTTATTATTGTTAAAAGGTTTAAATATTATTTTACGGGAATGATTTTTGATTTTTCCGCAGCTTGAATGCTTTTCTTTGGTAAAACGATGGTCAGTACCCCGTTGGCTTGTTGAGCATCTATCTTATCTTTATCTATATTGTCGGGGAGAAGCAATGTTTGTTGGAATTGAGCGTATGAAAATTCCCGTCGAAGATATTTTTCATCTTCGTTTTTATCTTCATTTTCATGCTTTTTTTCCATGGAAATAATGAGTTGGTTCTCGCTGTTTACTTTGATTTTGAAATCATCTTTTGTGATACCGGGAGCAGCTATTTCCACTTTGAAAGCTTTGTCTGATTCTATGATGTTTACAGCAGGCGCATTTCCGTTGAGTTTGGCGAACCATTCGTTGTTCAGGAAATCGTTAAAGATTCCGGGGAGCCAGTTTTGAGTTCTTTTTGAAGGTAACATAATTTTTTTGTTTTAGTTAATATGAAACGGGAACGTATATGTTCCAAAATTTACTTTTTAATAGCAAAAGGTATGCCATCCTCTTGTTTTATTGTTTTTCAATTTGTATATTTGTTCTTTTTGTAAAAAATAGGATTCTGTTAGATTCTATTTTTTATATTTATTATTATAGATAAAAAAAGAATATGGAGTTGTTGATTTTAACATTACTTATTTTGGTGAATGGTTTTTTTGCTTTATCTGAGATAGCGTTGGTATCGAGTAAGCCGTTACGTTTGGAGCAGTTTCGGAACGAGGGGAGTCGCGGGGCCTCGGTAGCATTGAATTTGTTGAATCATTCGGAGAGTTTTTTATCCGCTATTCAGGTGGGTATCACGTTAATAGGTATTGTAACGGGGGTTTATGGAGGTACGAATATAGCGGATGACGTGTCTCCTTTTTTTGAACAGTTTTCGTTGACAGCGCCGTATTCTCGGGAGATTGCACTGACCCTTACGGTATTGATAATCACGTTTGTTTCTATAGTAATCGGCGAGTTGGTTCCCAAAACCTTTGCGTTGAGTAATCCGGAACGGATAGCGTGTCGTATAGCACCTGTTATCTGGTATTTCAGTAAACTTTTTTATCCTTTTGTCTGGTTGTTGGGGGTATCTACTACTTTTGTGAATCAGTTGTTGGGTATTCGGAAACAGGAGGAACATATTACGGAGGCAGAGCTTCGTCAGATGATGAAGCAGGCTTCTACGGAAGGTGTTATCGAGCAGGAGCAGACACGAATCCATGAGCGGGTATTTTATTTTTCGGACAAGAAGGCACGCCATATCATGACACATCATTCCGATTTGGAATGGGTTGATTTGGATGATTCAGAAGAAGAGGTTAAACAAAAAATATTATCTGTGACGCATGGTCGGGTAGTTGTTTGCCAAGGTTCCATAGATCATTTTTTAGGGATTCTTTCTGTCCGGGATTATTTGGTTCATTTGCAATCAGCGGGAAGAGTGGATATCCGGTCCTTGTTGTATCAGCCGTTGATATTGCATGAGAATATGCCGGCACCTGCGGTATTGAATCTTTTTCGGGAGCGTCAGCGTCATATTGCGGTTGTTATTGATGAATACGGATGTCTTCAGGGGGTTATTACGTTGCATGATATAGTGGAGAATTTGGTAGGGGAGATTCCTTACGAAGGGGAGAGTTGCGAGCCGGATGTTTTTGTTCGGGAAGATCATTCTGTTTTAGTGAATGGGGAAGCCCCGGTAGAGACGTTGTCAGAAGTTATGGCGCCGTTTACGGTAGATTTTGAGAATATTGATTATTCGACGGTAGCGGGTTTTGTGTTGGCCCATTTGAATAAGATTCCCCAGACGGGGGATAAGTTTGAGTATGAAGGATATGTAATAGAGATAGTGGATATGGATGGTCACAAAATCGATAAGATTTTGATTCGGAAACAGGAGGAAAAATTGGATTAGGTAGTGTTTTTGAAGAGAAAGATATTGATATACGAATTTTATTAAAAAACTTTCAGCTATAGGGAAAATAGGAACTGATAAAATAGTCGTGATTTAAAGTTTCCGGAGTTTATTGGTATCTCTATCCGAGAGCGAATTCCAATATCCAATTTTCCATGGGATAATTTTGCAACCTTTTTTGTTTTAAGTAAAAATTTCGTTTTCTCTTGTCTTTTTCGAATTCAGGATGTTTCCCCTGTTTGGATAGTTGTGTTTTCGTCCTTCGGACCAAGTTCATTATGTAAGTCTGCTTTTGTCTTTTTTCTTGTTTCCCCCGCTTATTATTGTCATCGTCTGATAAAAAATGTGTTTTTAATTCATTGATAAACGGTTGTTTATAAATAAATGGATTTGATTTGTTGGACTTATTTGTGAAGACATCATTAGTTTTCCGTTTAGATATGTAGAGGATTGTGAGGAATATTAAACGGCAAGAAAGGGATTGCATCTGAATTTCATTTTGACACAATCCCTTTCCTGTCCGTGATATAGTTATCTTTTCCCTTAATTATTCTTTTCAGCTTCGATGTTTGCTTCTCTCAGTTCTTGTACCGTCATGATGGGACGAGCTGCTTCTTTCGTATTTTTGTATTGATTATAAGCGCTTTGACTGTCAGCATAGAAGAAAACGACCGCTTCATTTTTCATCCATTGATGGGTTGTTGTCGTATCACTTAATGGATTCATGACTACCTGTATCTGATTTTCGAACAGGATTGCATCCGCAAAACGATTCTGTAACCAGGTAGCATATCCTATGGCAGGTACAGTGTCCGTTGTTTGTGTGTCAGGCATTAATAAGCTGAGGAACAGAGAGTTTTGAGCTTCTTTTTTATTGGGTTTTAAATTGGGTGTTTCGTTGTAAAAGTCCCCTAATCCATTGGCAGAGAAAGTAGGGGTTCGTTTTTGTACATCATTGTCGATGTATATTTTTTCTGTTCCATATCCTTGCCATTGTTCTCCGGTCATTAAGGAGGTCAGGTTATGTCCGATGTAATATCCTTTCCCTTTCATACGGAACAATTCGGTATCTCTGTTCGGATGGGTTTCGGTCATTCCGGAATTCACCCACCGGGCGAAGAAGTAAAGAGAGGTTTCTTCTATCCAGGGGCGTTCTACGGTTTCTATTTCCGTATCGATTTTTATTTTTTCATTGGATAGATTTTGGAATGCAATGGAGGCATGTTCTCGATAGGGCATAACAAAACGGCAAACCAACGAGCTGTCTTTCTGTACGCTTCGTTCCCACATATCGTAAGGTTGCATCCCGGTAGCAATACCGAAGAAATCGCCTAATGGACACCAGATATTCTCCAATTGGTCGAAAGTGCCGATAAGGATAACGGATCTGAGCGCCTGTTGCCATTCCTGAGCCGTAATTTTTAACCGGATGCAGGAGATGGCCCTGTTTCCTTGAGGCATTTCAAGAGTGGCCTTGGTTTTAGGGGATAATTGTATTTGTTGCCGATTGGGTTCTTCCTGTATGAAGGCCTGTTCTTCAGGTATTTCTGTTTTTACGGAATTGTTTTTTACGTCATCGGCTATTTTGTCTATGAATGTCTTTTTTCTATTGAATGCTTTAAGTGAAAAGGATTTCATTCGGATGGGTTTGTCTTCTCTTTCGTAAGAACGATATCCGATTCGGTAAAAATGAGGTTCTCTGTCCAGGGTTATTTTACATCCTTTGGCATAAGGTATTGGAAGATACATGTTTCCCAAATATCCTACGGCTTGGGCGAAAGGAGCTTTAACGAAGTCCTGCCCTTTTACTAACTGAAACAGATTGGTACGTATTTCCGGATTCTTTTTCCCGTCGAGATAGATGGCTATTTCAGGTCCTACGGTATCCGCGGGGTTTTTGTAGAAGCAGACGGTTTGTATGTGGGTTAATACCCCTTTCCCGGAATCTTCCATGATTACCCATTCCTGTTTTCCCGTACTGCCTGTTTCCGTGCGGATGAATTTCCCGTTTTGGGAAGAGTCGGGGATATTTCCGGAAGCAGCTTGTCGTGTTTGGTACAGATATTCCGGAAAAGAACCGAAACGGCTTTTATCAGCCGCTTCGGTTAAAAGTGATTCGAAATTCATTTGTTTGCCGCAACTGCAAAGGAGCAATGCTGAAGCGGCGTAACTAATCCATTTATTCATAAATGTTGATAATTATTTTCTCCCTATTGGTTGTTTTCGGGGTCGTATTCGCAGACTACGCGGAATCCGATGCTTTTGATATCCGAATACCACCAGATACTTTTAGGTTGCTGAGGGTCGGTTTTCAACCAGGCATCATGATCGGTTTTCCCACGAGCGGCACTTCTGAGGTCAGCGGCATCGCTGGCAAAGTCCCCACCACGCACGACATGTTCTGTTCCTTCTTCAGGTCCGGTAGGATTCGTTACGCTTTTTTCTGTGCGGCTGTAAGCATCTTCCGCATACCAGTCCTGGCAGTATTCCATCACGTTTCCGACCATGTTTTTCAAACCGAATGGGTTGGGTTGAACGAAATTGGGTTCCTGTGTTTTCATGTCGCTGTTTTTGATATATACAGCGTAAGAGTTTATGATTGCGGTATCTGCGTCGAAGAATTTACGGATGAATCCTCTGTCGGAGTAGTCTGTTGCTTTCCCTGGGAAGAAGTAAGGGGTTTGCGTTCCTCCCCGAGCGGCATATTCCCATTCAGCTTCTGTCGGTAATCGGTATTTTTTCCCTGTTTTCATGGAAAGCCATTGACAGAATGTTGTTGCTCCATAATGCGTCATTGTGATTGCGGGACGGTTTCCTCCTCCCCATCCCTGATCAGGAATACCGAAAGGAGGGGTAGGTCCGCTGACCACATCTATATCCGGGTTGCTGTTATGTGCATAAATTACTTCGGGCATGGTACGTGCTTCAGAAGCGGTTTCTTTGTAGAAAGTGAAATATTGGTCCCAGGTTACTTCCACTTCTGCCATAAAGAAAGGCGAGAGGGTTACTTCCCGTACGGGTCCTTCATCTTCGTTTCTGAGTTTTTCATTTTCTTCGCTACCCATTTTGAACGTTCCTCCGTCGATAGCGATCATACGGAAAGATAATGGGGTTCCGGGTACGGTCTCAGTGAATGATTCGAAAGCGGTAATACGTGCCGCGGAATCATATTTTACGGTATCGGTGATTGCGACCAGCGAGGTATTCTCATCCATTTGTTTGTGAGAGTAGTTGGGGTCGTAATGTCCGGCGTCGAGGTGGCAGCTGATACACTGTAAGTTTAGCTTTTCAGCATTTTCCTCATAGTATAGATGGGATGTGATTCCGTCATCGCTTAGTCTGGAAGGGAACAGATTGGTGTGGCATCGGATGCAGGATTCGTTAAACACTGTTTTTTCGGCGTGTTCCAATTGCGACATCTGTTGCCAGTTGAATTCGGCGCTGTCCTTGGTCATATAAGCCCAGAGGTCTTTGATTCCTAATTTTGCTTTTTCCTTAAAATGGTTGAATCCTCCGGGGGTTGGGAGGTGGCATTCCACGCAATTGACGGATACACCGCTTTTGCTGTTATGGTGTACCGATTGTTTCCAAGAGGTTTCTGCGTGCGGGTGTACATGGCAGGACATGCAGGCTTCGTTGGTCGATGTTTTATGCATTACGGCGTTTATGCTGAGGATACAAGCGCCACCGATAATGACGCCACCGATAAAAAGAAGCCATAAGGTCCGTCTGTTTTTTTTCATTTTCTGTTTTTAATTGGTTAAAATTCAGGTTGATTGTAGTTTGGTTGTTGTAGGCGGGAATGTATGCCTTTCTCTGCAACAGGAGAAGGGATTAGGAAATACATCCTTTTTAACATTCGGGCAAACGCAAAAGTACGTTTTTTATTCTTATTTTGAAAGTATTTGGATTGATTTTCTGTTTTTTCAAAAGGGTTTATTGGTTTCCGTAACCGTTTTACTATCTTTGCAGCGAGTTGTCCCGCGACCTTTTTTCATTAAAGGTTTGTTTTGGGAAACCGTTTCGGTAGGTAAGTATATGTTATCAGAGGTCCGGTCGGAAGGAGATGAATCTGTTTTGGCGGGAACCCGCTGTTGCAGAAAGTATGTACTTATCGTATCGGCAGGATTGGTTCAGAATAGTTGTTTTGTTCCGTTCTTTTTTTCTTAATGCGACAAAATAGGGAAATATCGTAGTAGTTACATGAAAAATATTCGAAATTTTTGTATTATAGCACATATTGACCACGGCAAGAGTACGTTGGCGGATCGTTTGTTGGAGATGACTCAAACGGTAACTTCCCGGGAATTGCAGGCCCAGGTTTTGGATGATATGGAGCTTGAGCGGGAGAAAGGGATTACGATAAAGAGTCACGCTATTCAGATGGAGTATGAGCGGGGCGGCGAGAAATATGTGTTGAATCTTATCGATACTCCGGGGCATGTTGATTTTTCGTATGAGGTTTCTCGGGCGATAGCGTCTTGTGAAGGGGCGTTGTTGGTGGTTGATGCTACCCAGGGTATCCAGGCCCAGACCATTTCCAATCTTTATTTGGCGTTGGAGCATGATTTGGAGATTATCCCGGTGATGAATAAGATAGATATGGCTTCGGCGATGATTGACGAGGTGAAGGATCAGATAGTGGATTTGTTGGGATGTCGTCCGGAAGAAATTTTGGCAGCGTCCGGTAAGACGGGAGAAGGAGTCGGAGCCGTACTTGATGCTATTGTGGACCGCATTCCGGCACCGGAAGGGGATGAGGAAGCACCGTTGCAGGCTTTGATATTCGATTCCGTATTCAATCCTTTTCGAGGGATTATCGCCTATTTTCGGGTGATGAACGGGGTGATTCGCAAGGGAGATCGGGTTAAGTTCTTCAATGCGGGGAGTGAGTATGAAGCGGATGAGGTAGGCGTTCTGAAACTTCGGATGCAGCCTCGCGACGAGGTTCGTGCAGGGGATGTCGGTTATATTATTTCCGGGATTAAGAACTCGTTTGATGTCAAGGTAGGTGATACGATTACGCATATTGATCGTCCGGCTTCTTCTGCGATAGAGGGTTTTGAGGATGTTAAGCCGATGGTTTTTGCGGGGGTTTATCCGGTGGATTCGGATGAGTATGAGGATTTGCGGACGTCGTTGGAGAAGCTGCGGTTGAATGATGCTTCCCTGACTTTTGATCCGGAATCTTCTTTGGCATTGGGTTTTGGGTTCCGTTGCGGTTTCTTGGGACTTCTTCACATGGAGATTATTCAGGAACGTCTTTACCGGGAGTTCAATATGGATGTGATTACTACCGTTCCCAACGTGTCCTATAAGGTTCACACGACGAAAGGAGAGGTTTTCGATGTTCACAATCCGTCGGGATTGCCGGAACCTACATTGATAGATTATATTGAGGAGCCCTATATCCAGGCCCAGATTATCACCAAGAGCGAATATTTGGGTGCGGTTATCAAGTTGTGTATTGACAAGCGTGGAACGTTGAAGAACCAGTCGTTTATTACAACGGACCGTGTTGAGATTACCTTTGACATGCCGTTGGCGGAGATTGTGTTTGACTTTTACGATAAGCTCAAGAGCATTTCGCGAGGGTATGCTTCGTTTGATTATCACCAGACGGGCTACCAACGGTCCGTATTGGCCAAATTGGATATATTGCTTAACGGGGATGGAGTGGATGCGCTCTCCTCACTGATTCATCGGGATCATGCTTACGATTTTGGCCGTAAGATGTGTGAGAAGTTGAAGGAGTTGATTCCCCGTCAGCAGTTCGATATCGCTATTCAGGCGGCCATTGGTTCCAAGATTATAGCCCGGGAGACGGTGAAGGCGGTGCGTAAGGATGTGACGGCCAAATGTTACGGAGGGGATATTTCGCGGAAACGTAAGTTGTTGGAAAAACAGAAAAGAGGGAAGAAGCGGATGCGTCAGGTCGGGAATGTAGAGGTTCCCCAGGAGGCCTTTTTAGCCGTTCTTAAAATGGATTAACCCCTTTCTGCTCTGTTGGAAGACTGTTTTAGAAGGTGTGTCAAACGTAAGTTTTGACCGCCTTTTTTTGTGATGTATCAGAAAGAGCAATA
>CASFOM010000255.1 GCA_949296295.1 uncultured Alistipes sp.
GGGCAGAGAAAGTCATTGCAGTATCCAATTTACTATTACAGGATACTTCTATTGCACCTAATCGGGTATCTGTATCTGTAAATGGGAATGATATGTTATCGTCTCGCAGTGTATTATTTAATTATAAAACGAATGCTCATAGTATATACATATCATTTGTTCCGAATTTGGATATGTTGTATGAGTTGATTCGGGAAAATCAATAATTGAAAGAATATGGTAAGACCTTACGGTAGAATTTTATTGAAATTAAGTGGTGAGTCACTGATGGGTAGTGATCAATATGGTATCAATACCGTTGTTTTGAATACTTATGCTTCACAAATTATAGAGGCTCAATGTACAGGAGTACAAATAGGTATTGTTATCGGAGGAGGCAATATTTTTAGAGGGTTATCAGGAGCAGGAAAGGGATTTGATCGTGTTAAAGGAGATCAAATGGGAATGCTTGCTACCGTTATTAATTCCTTGGCATTACAATCTGCCATTGAGAGTAAGGGTGGAAAGGTAAAATTAATGACATCTGTCAATATGGCACCAATAGGAGAAATTTATTCCAGGGATAAAGCGTTGCAATTGATGACAGAAGGATATGTGGTTATTATAGCCGGGGGAACAGGAAATCCATTTTTTACTACTGATACGGCTTCTGCATTGCGGGGTGTAGAGATAGGAGCAGATGTGTTGTTGAAAGGGACTCGTGTGGATGGTATTTATACTGCAGATCCGGAAAAGAATCCAGATGCCGTAAAGTTAGATCGGTTAACTTTTGACGAAGTATATCGTCAGAATTTGAAAATAATGGATTTAACTGCTTTTACACTATGTAAAGAAAATAATTTGCCTATCAGGGTATTTGATATGGATACTCCTGGTAATTTAATGAAAATTGTATCAGGAGAGGATATTGGAACTTTAGTAACCAGATAACAATTAAAAAAAACAAAGATATGACAGAGACAAAAGAAGTTTTAGAAACGACGGAACAGAAAATGGAGAAAATATTTGTCCATTTTGAAGATGAACTATCCAATGTGCGGGCAGGGAAGGCCAGCGTGAATATGTTAAATGGAATTACGGTTGAGTCCTATGGAACTCAAATGGCAGTTAATCAGGTGGCTAGTGTGACGGTGCCAGATTCAAAAACAGTTTTGATTCAACCATGGGACAAAACCTTGATTTCAGCCATAGAAAAAGCCATTATTAATGCCAATATAGGAGTAACTCCCTCCAATAATGGAGAACACATTCGTTTAACTTTACCTCCACTTACGGAAGAGCGTCGGAAACAATTGGTAAAACAGGTAAAAACAAGTGGAGAAAATGCAAAAGTAGCTTTTCGAAATGTTCGTCGGGAAGCAGTAGAAATGTTTAAAAAGGCTCAAAAGGAAGGCATGCCGGAAGATATGGCTAAAGATGGAGAAGCAGAAGTGCAAAAGATAATTGATAAATATGGGAAAAGAGTTGACGCAGCATTAGCTGATAAAGAAAAGGAAATTTTAACGGTTTAAAATCAGCTTCTCTTGCTCATTCTATAATATAAGGAAAGAATTTGATGGAAATTTCTGAAATTGAAAATTATGGAATGGATTGCTCTTAATCAAAATTGAATTTTGAAAAAATCCCCTTATTTTATCCTTAATAGATTAAAACGAGGTAAAATAAGGGGACTTTTTATAATTTAATATTTGTATTTACTCCTTTAAAGGATTATTTCTTAGCTTGTTTAAAAGTTATTTTATTTAAATCATCCCAAAAACGACTGTAAGATTTATTGACAGCTTCAGCTCCAGTTATTTTGTTTCGTTTGTCGGCTGTAAGAGAAGCTACTGCTGCCGCCATAGCTATACGATGATCTTCATGACTGGATATTTCTACTCCTCCTTTAATCTTCCCTCCCTTGACAATCATAACATTATCATATGAAAGATCTATGTTAATCCCCAAGGTCCCGAATACTTCTGCTAATGCTGTGGCGCGATTACTTTCCTTGTGTTTTAGGCGAGAAGTTCCGATAATGGTGGATTCTCCTTGACAATGTGCCGCTAAGACTGTTAATGCCGGGAATAAATCGGGACAATCTGTGGCATCGAAAGAGAACCCTTCCAGACGTCCACGGGATACGGTTACTTGATCCCATTCCATGGAAATATGCGCACCAGCATAGTCAAGTGCGTGGAGAATTGCTTTGTCTGCTTGAAGAGAACGTGGGTTTAAATTGGATATAGTGATACTACCAGCTATTGCTCCTGCAACTAATAAGCAAGAAGCACCACTCCAATCGCCTTCAATGTTGTAACAAGTTGGTTTGTATTTCTGGTTCCCCTTAATGATAAACTCTTTGTAATCAGTGTTTTCAATCTCAGCTCCAAAGGCACGAAGGGTATCGATAGTCATATCGATATATGGTTTACTTTTTAGCTCGGAAACATGGATGATTGAATCTTGTTGAGCTAAAGGTAGTGTAACTAATAATCCTGTTAGAAATTGAGAACTCATACTGCCGTCAACATGAACTTCTCCTCCTTGTATAGGCCCTTGTACTTCAACAGGAAGAAAGCCATTATTACTGGAAATTTTTACTCCCAATTTATGTAAAGGAGCTTCCATCATTTTTATGGGCCTTTTTAGAATAGAACCGTGTCCGGTAATCGTAATGGGTTTATCGTATAGAGCAGCTATGGGTGTAAATAGTCGAGTCGAAAGCCCGGATTCATTGACGTTCAAAATTTGTCCGACAAGAGATCTCCCTCCTATAACAGAACATTCTCGTCCTGATAGTTTTATCTCTGCACCTAATTCTTGCGCAATGGATAATGCTGCATCGGTATCTTCCGAATGATCTATATTACGTAAAATAGATTCTCCTTGAGTTAATGTAGCTACTGCAATGGCTCGTTGAGCATAACTTTTGGAAGCGGGAGCATCTATGGACCCTTCTGTTCGTCCAGGATAGCCGTATTTTATCATTTAATTTTTATAATATGATTTGTAAACAGTGCAAAAATACAATAATTGCCGAATTCCTGAAAAATAAGGCTGAAATTATCCCTGCAAATCAAGATAAATATTCTATCTGTTTTATATTTCGATATTTTAATCTATATCCTTTCCTGGATAGAAGAAATTTGAATATCTTTGTCCGTATGGTTTAAATTTTGAAAACTAATATGGTCTGGAATATCCTAATCCAGAGAATCCATTTGTAGAAAGAAAGGGATATTCCTGTTTGATGATAATTACTTTTATATGAAAATATTGGAAGAACTTGGCCGCTATTTTATATTGATGCGGAAAGTATTTGAACGTCCAGTGAAGAGGCGTATTTTTATGCGGCAAATGATGGATGAGATGGAAAATTTGGGATTGAACTCCATCGGTATTGTAGCCGTTATATCCGTTTTTATGGGAGCAGTTGTTGCTTTGCAGATGGCTATTAATTTGGAATCGCCATTTTTGCCTAAATATTTGATTGGATACGCCACTCGCGAATCCTTGATTCTTGAATTCTCTTCTACCATTGTGGCCTTGATTTTAGCAGGTAAAGTAGGTTCTAATATTGCATCAGAAATAGGTACCATGCGTATTACCGAACAAATAGATGCGTTGGAAATTATGGGTGTAAATTCGGCTAATTACTTAATTCTTCCCAAAGTGATTGCTGCTATGTTGTTTTTCCCTTTTTTAACGTTAATGAGCATGATTATCGGTATGTTGGGAGGATATTTAATAGTATATACCCTTGATTCTATGACCCCTAATGATTTTTTGACAGGACTTACTGATGAATTTCGTCCTTTTTTGGTGGTTTATGGATTTGTAAAAATGATTGTCTTTTCATTTATTATTACCAGTGTCTCTTCTTTTTATGGTTATTATGCTAAGGGGAATTCTTTGGAAGTGGGACGTTCCAGTACCAAAGCGGTAGTAACCAGTACTATCGTTATTTTGATATTTAATCTGATATTGACTAAATTATTCTTTAATTATTAGGATTATGATTAAAGCCGTTCATGTAGTTAAAACGTTTGACGGTACTCATTTGGTGTTGGATGATATTACCTCTACGTTTGAAACGGGAAAGACCAATTTGATTATTGGACAGAGTGGTTCAGGGAAAACAGTGTTGTTGAAATCTTTGGTAGGATTGCATACGATTGATAACGGAAATATCTATTATGATGACTTGTGTTATAATCAGTTGTCATTTATAGAAAAGAAAGAGGTTCGTAAACAAGTAGGTATGATTTTTCAGGGAGGAGCTTTATTTGATTCCTTGACTGTTCAGGAGAATGTAAAATTTCCCTTGGATATGTTTACGGATTATAGCGAAAGTGAAAAAAATGACATTGTGGATAATTGTCTGAAACGGGTTAATTTGGTTAATGCACATAAATTGTATCCTTCGGAAATTAGTGGGGGGATGGTGAAGCGGGTAGCTATTGCACGAGCTATTGTAATGAATCCAAAATATTTATTTTGCGATGAACCCAATTCCGGGCTTGATCCTAAAACCTCTATTGTGATTGATAATTTAATTCATGAAATTACTCATGAATATAACATAACGACTATTATCAATACCCACGACATGAATTCTGTCATAGAGATAGGGGAGACAATTATATTTATTTATAACGGTAAAAAATGGTGGGAAGGCAATAAGGATACTATTTTACATACCGATAATCGTGAATTAAATGAATTCGTTTTTGCTTCTAAAATGGCACAGCGAGCCAAGGCGAATTTATAAAGAATAAAATTATGAATAGTTTTGGAACGTTATATTGTACAACTATTTTTGGGGAATCACATGGAATACAAGTTGGTGTTGTTGTAGATGGCTGTCCTCCGGGAATCCCTTTAGATGAATCGGCATTACTTCCTGATTTGGAACGTCGTCGTAGTGGAGCAAGAGGTACTACGCCTCGAAAAGAAAGTGATACCCCTCATATTGTTAGTGGGTTATTTAATGGTTATACCACGGGTGCTCCCATTACCGTTTTGTTTAATAATGAAAATACCCTTTCAGGAGATTATAAAAATCTGATACATCATCCTCGTCCTGGTCATGCAGATTGGGTAGCGATGCAAAAATATAAGGGATTTTCCGATTATCGGGGAGGCGGACATTTCTCAGGTCGTATCACCCTGGGTGCGGTAGTTTCAGGAGTAATTGCCAAACGGATATTGGAAACGGAAGGTGTTTCCATTCATGCGGAAATTTGTGAAATAGGCGGGGAGAAAGATAAAAAATTATTTCCGGAGGTAATAGAACAGGCTATGCGTAGTTTGGATTCTGTGGGAGGAGTTGTGGAGTGTCGTGTCTCAGGAGTTCCAGCGGGATGGGGTGAGCCTTTTTTTGATTCAACGGAAAGTATTATTAGTCATGCAGTATTCTCGATTCCTGCTGTTCGGGGTATTGAGTTTGGAGAAGGATTTGAGTCTGCTCGTCGAAGAGGAAGTGAACATAATGATCCCATTATGAATGAACAGGGAAAGACTTTTACCAACCATTCCGGAGGAATTAACGGTGGTATTACCAATGGGAATGATATTGTTTTTCGCGTAGCAATAAAACCAACATCCAGTATTTCTTTGCCTCAGCAGACTTATAATTTTGAGACAAAACAAGTGGAAGAATTGAAAATCAAGGGGCGTCATGATGCATGTATTGCTTTGAGAGTACCTGTTATAGTAGAGGCAATGACAGCTATTTCTTTGGTAGATCTGATGTTTATGAGCCAGAAATAGTAGATGGAGCTTTAAAGAAAAAAATAATGAGCTTTGAAAATTTCTCAATATTTTCAAAGCTCATTATTTTTTGAAGTCTGTTATTATTTTCGAGGTTCATAAACCCGAACATAATCAATAATCATCTGTACCGGGAGTTCTGAAGGATTGGCTTTCCCTACCCAGTTCCCTTCCAACTGTTGGCTTAGTATAATATAAAATTTGTTGTCGAAAGGCCATTGTTCTTTTGGTCCTGAAGCTAATTTGGGATAAGTAAATGTTACCTGATCGTTGATCAAGAAAACAATTTGTTCCGGGTAAATTTCTACACTGAATATGTTGTATAGAGAGGTATCTAAAGGAGCGATACCTCCCTGTGGAGGATTTTTGGTATTCCCCTTTAATGTGTAAGGAGAGTGGACCGTTTGATAGAAAATGGTGTCATGGTTCAAATGTTCCATAATATCTATTTCTCCTCCGTCAGGCCATGACATTCCTTCTCCCACTAACCATAAGGCCGGCCAGGCTCCTTGAGCACATTCCAACTTCGCACGTATCTCTATTTTCCCATGTTGAAAAGCGAATTTCCCTTCAGAAATTAAACCACCGGTCAAATAAGGTGCAGGGTCTTTTGTTTTATCGTCATTAACAATTCCCCGAAGATATAGTTTCCCATCTTTTACATAGGTACAACGAGGATCTGTTGATTGATATTGACACCAGTCAGGGTGAGAACGTTTGGGATGGTGCCATTTACTGGTATCAATAATGTTTTTGTTGAATTCGTCTTTCCAAATTAACTTCCATTTTTTTCGCGACACATTTTGTCCTGTTGCATTTAAGGATAATATGGAATATAACAAACAGATCAGTGAACAAATAGTTACTTTCATGATGTAATAAAGTTATGGATTAAGGAATAACTCCCATTTCGATAAATCGTGCAGCAGCATTTAGAAAATGAGCGGTAACCCAAAAAACCGTCCAATGTTCCGCATATCCTCCCCGGAAATTTTCCAAATCGCGCCGACCCCCATCTTGGGCATAGTTTGTTTGTTGTAATTGTTCTCCATGAGAACCAAAAGGATCTATCATTTGTCCACAACTACGATACATCAATATGGCAAGTTTCTTGAAGTCTTCCCGGTTCAAATATTCCCCTAATTTGTAAATTTCAGGAGCATATAATACTCCATATACATCTAAATGCTGGTTTTGGGGAGAGACAACGGTCCATCCTCTGCTTTTGAAATAATGATCACCCATACGAGAAGCAGGCATGGGAATATCCCATACAACCGTATAACTTAAAGTAACATATGCTGCATGTTCTGCATATTGCAAGTATTTTTCTTCTTTAGTCATCTCATAAAGAGTGAGAAATCCTTGAAATGCGGCCCAAGCACCTTCTTTATCTTCGCCAGAGGCATCCAAGGTTCCTCCCCAATAAGGTTCTTCCATGGAAAGGTGCCGTTGGGCATAATGTTCGGTTGCTTTAATCGCTGCTTGTAAGTAAGTTTTGTTTTTAAAAAGTTTAGAGGCTATGGCTAATGGAGCAATGTAAAATCCTTCATTGGTTGATACCGGTTTCCATTGATCACTTAATATTCTTTGAGCGTGTAGGTCACAAGCTTTCTTTAAAAATTCTTCCCATTTTTGCGTGTTTACGGATTTGTTTTTTCGCCCTGCTTCCACTGCTTTGGCAAAATTATACATGGCCTGCCCTTGAGATACATTATCTTGTCGTTCCCATTTTTTGTCCCGAGCAATATAGTTCAATAAAAAACCATTTTCGTTAAAAGGGGATTCGGCTAAAAGGTCTAATGATTTTTGAACTTTGACAGGAATGGAACTATCTCCTAA
>CASFOM010000256.1 GCA_949296295.1 uncultured Alistipes sp.
CTGAACCCGCACTGCCCAGCAACACGATGTTCTTGATTTCGTTAGGTAGGTATTTTTTCATACGTTTATGGTTTTATAAGCAGCTGCCATACTCCTTTTGTGAAAGTTTCGGGCAGGCTCCTCGTATTAATAAAAAGATCCTTCTTCCGAAATGCCGCCTAAATATTGTCTTTCTCTTTTGAAGCTGTTTTGAAATTTCTTCCCGAATGATTTGAGCGTTTCCCTTATGCATTGGACCCCTGTTTGGTGAATAAAACAGATTAAACCTTCATAAAAGAGACTCAAAGCATTGAACAGAACTGTCTATTCAAGAAATTGAAACAGATTCTTTTTTCTTTTGCCTACTAAAGTCCCCTTTTTCTTTATCCTTCTCTTCTTCTATATTCCATTTCTATCCCAGTAAATAAATATTAGACGGAAAACAACAAGTGATTCTTAAACTATAAAATAGTCGTAAAAATGTTGTTGAGGTTTTAAATGTAGTAATTGTTATTGGAATTTCCAAATTAATCCTTTGATTTTTTCGATATAATCATAAAAAATGAAAATATTTTGTGTCGGTTCGTCTGTATTGAACAGATTGAATCTTTTTAAGAAGGAGGATTGCAGTAAGTTACATGATAAATCGGTCTGTATTTACTCTTTATCATTAAAAAGAATCAGGTTCTGAAATGTAAGGTTTTTAATAATAAAATGTTATGAGTATTATCTATTATTGTGTATTTTGTGTTGTTAAGGTTTTCTGAAATGAATATACTGTATTCTTTTTTGGGGCTCTATGATGTTTTTTATAACTTGCCATTGATTATCGGTAAGGTTGATTGAAAAGACTTTTAGAAAACAGGTGTTATATGATTGTGAAACACTGGGAAAAGATGTGCCGATTTTGAAATTATGGACAAAAAATAAAATGGGTTCAATGGTTATGAATAGAAAAAGGTTATTTATAGTAGGATGTTTTTTTATCGTTATGTCCGGAAATCTTTTTTCTCAAAAGCTACCATAAATAAAAAAACATTTAGGAAATGCCTCTGTTGCTGTTGTGGGAGATACGTTAATTGCATCGACGGGAAATGTAGAACGAAAATGGATATTAAATAAACAGGGGTTGCGAACGGTTTCTCTGAAGGATTTACTGATAGATAAAGAATGGTGTAAACCGGAAACGGAGATAACATGTGATTGGAATTTACCCGGAGCTATAAATAATGCAACAACCGCAGAATTTGTTTCTTTAAATGTTCAGAAAGCGAATGATGACCAATTTATTAATGATTATTTAGAAGTTATTACTCAGTTCAGATATGATTCCGCTCGGTTGGAATTACAGCATGTCGTTTGGGTGTTTCCTGATGCTTCAGGAATTCGTACCCAATTGCGTGTAAAGGCATTAGAGGGATTTAGCCCGATTGGATTACCGGAGAGTGAGACAACAAAAAATTATTTTGGAAATACAATGGCCGTTCCCAGTGCTCGTTCTGAATATTTACCTTTGGATTATAGTATTCAAAATCAATGTCGTTATTGGGGATACTATAATGATCCGGGAACAAGGCATGATCAAAGTAAGGATATGTTAAGAGAGGAAGTAGTTGTTGGATTTCCTGTGTTTCAAAATGAAGATATCCATTGGGCAAGTGGTGTAAGTACAGAATACGGAGAAAAGGGGGAACAGGGAGTTGTTGTGGTAAAGGAATCTCATAAATGCGTTAATCAACAGGGCCATTATACGGGAAGTTTTTACGTCGGACCACAGGGGTTGTCGGTTACCGGTTGGGGGTTGAAGCCCGATGAAATTGTGAATGATCGCTTTCGGGAATGTTGGGCCAATTGGACAATCGTATATACGGGTGGAAATGATGGAATGCAGTTGGCTCTGAAACGTTTTGACAGAACTCGTTATCCTGTCTTCCCAGAACGAGATATCATGATTATAAATGATACGTGGGGGCCTGCAAATCCTGGAGGTGCACAGTTCGCAAAGGAAGATTATCTGTTGAAGGAAATACCTTTATTGGCGGATTTAGGAATAGATGTATTGCGTATTGACGATGGTTGGCAGATAAATCCATGGGCAGGAGAAAAGGAGGTTTTCCTTCCTAATTATCCGGATAAATGGAATAATATTACGAAGGCTTGTAAAGAAAATGGATTAAAATTAGGATTGTGGGTTGCGATACAAAGAGCGAAACAAGAAGATTTATTGAAAAATTTGGAAGAGGCTCATGTGGTTACATGGAAAGTGGATTTTGATCATTTGAACAATCGGGCTGCATTTGAAAATCGCTTTAAAAATATACGGGAGATTATGAAATCTGCTTGGATGAAAACACAATTTTCATTTTGTCCGGAATATGCGGATCCTCGTTATGGATGGTATTATGCAAAAGAATATGGAAGTATCTATTTCCAGAATATTCAAGAGGCATTGCCTGAACATTTAATTATGGTGCCTTATCATGTTCTAAGACAACATTGGTTAATGTGTAAATATTTTAATAGTAATAAATTACAGGTGTTGCTGCAAAATCCTAAAAGGGTCGATAAACGATACAGTGATGCCCCGTTATATGACCATGACTATTGCTTTGCCATGGGGTTGCCCTTTATTCCTGTATTTTTCCAGAGTGCACAGTATTTAGATATGGAGGGAAGAAAGGAGTTGAAGGAGTTAATCTCTGTTTATAAAGAGCATAGAGAAAAGATGTTTGATTGTTATACGTTTCCGATAGGAGATATTCCGTCGAATCAAAGTTGGTCTGGTTTTCAGATGATTGATAATGAGTGTTCCGAAGGTTTTTTCTTGTTGTTTAGGGAGATGCATAATATTGAATCTGAAAAAACAATACAGGTGAAGTTCTTAGCTAATAAAAAAATAAAAATAACAAATTTGAGAACAGAAGAGACGGAAGTGAAAATAGTTGATGGGGATGGAGGGGTACAATTTTCAATACAAAATCCGGCTGATTTTTCCTTTTTAAAGTTTCAAGTGTTAAAAAGTAATCAATAAAAATCAATAGGTTTTGATATTATAATAATAAATTTTATGAAAAAAGAGATTCCTTGGATTTTAAGATGTTTTCCTGTTTTCCTGTCAGTATTGATTTCTTTTGTGTCAGGGAGTAGTTTAAAGGCTCAATCTCAAATTAAAGTTTTGGATCAGGTCAAAACGGATTCACCGGTTAGTGAATCGTTGTATGGTAGTTATTATGAATTAGGTTTTGGACGTAGTGATCTTTTGTGGGGAGAATTGTTATTTAATAGAGATTTTGAATTGACCAAACCGTTAGGAGAGAAAAATCCTTGGTTAACTTATTCTCGTTCAAGTAAGGAACAGGAAGATTGGTGGCATTCTGGTTATGAAGAGCAAAAATGGTATGTCTGGGTAAATGGAGCAAAAAACTATGAGTTGCCTTTATACCATGCAAATTATTGGCCTTCTGCTCATGGTAAGTATTTCGTGAATGTAGATACTCATAAGGATATGTCTCCTTTTATATTAGCACAGGATAGAATTTTCTTGAAGGATAGTTGTGGATACAATTTTTCCGGATTATTTGCTGCAGAATCATTTTTTAATGCAGAAAAATATTTGGAAAAAAGTATCCCTCTAAGAGTTAAAATTTTGAAAGATGGCGATTTTAATTCATCCATTTGGGAAGGAACTTTGGAGATAAATACTTATCAATTTAATAAGTTTGAACTTCAAATACCGCCTTTAAAATACCAAGGATGGTGTACGTTTGCAATTGAAGTCCCATCAAATGTTAAAGTGGGAATTGATTGCTTGTCTCTTTCCGCTGCAGATGATATTTGTGGCTGGAAAAAGGAGGCGGTATTACGTATTAAAAATGAGTTACGGCCTAAATCCATGCGTTTGCCGGGGGGATGTTTCGCTTCTTTATATGACTGGAGAGATGGAGTCGGACCACGCGAAATGCGTCCAGTAAGTTATGATACATGGTGGGGGTGTGAATTGGTTAATGATGTCGGAACTGTGGAATTGGTAGATTTATGTCATGCCATCGGGGCTGAACCGTTCTTTTGTGTCCCTGTAATGTTCAATGATGCTTATAATGCTGCAGAATGGGTGGATTTCTGTAATAATCCACTTAATGAAAGGAGAATTGCTTATGGAAGAAAAGAACCTTTAAAGGTACAGTATTGGGAATTGGAAAATGAACCGTATCGACGATTTGATGCTTTGACTTTTGCAAACAGGTGTGTCGAATTTTCTAAATTAATGAAATCGAAAGACCCTTCTATAAAGATTGCTGTCGGAAATTATTGGATATTTAACCCTAAATTTAAGGATATGCTGGAAATAGTTGGTCCATATGTGGATTTAATAACCAATAGAGGTGGCAGTACCGAGGAGATGTTGCATGATATTGAAATTTTGAATGAATATAATAAAAAGCATGGAACTTCTATTCAGTTGTGTCATACTGAATTTCGCGCTCCATTATCACGTGAAGAGGTGGGGGTTGATGGTTTGAATCAAGTGCAAAATGATGATTCGGAAACTTTGTTCAATCGTTCCGTGCGCTGGGAGTATGCCTTAAATGTAGTGGATCAGTATATAAAATACCAGAATATGGGTGGTATTTTTTATACTGCTAATTTTACAAATTTAGTAGATGGGTGGGGTGAAAATTTGATGAATAGTGCGAAAGAAGGGGAATTCCTTTCTGCTGCTGGTGTGGCATTTTCTTTATTGACATCATTGGATATCGTTTATCCGTTGTCGATAGAAAATCCTGTTGCGGATAAAAATGTGGTTGTACAACCGGCTTGGGATAAGGAAAAAAGTAAATTGACTTTGTTGTTTATTAATTTTAATCCTTTGGCCCATGAATGTAAGATTGATTTGAAAAATATTAAATGTTCGTTTTTGAAAAACGGTGTGGCTTATCAAATAGCTCCTCATGCTTTGTCGGATTTTAATTCGGCAGAGAATCCGGATAAAATTAAACTTGAAAAGTCAGTATGTAGCGTTTCAAAAACGATGTCAATAGAATTACAACCATTTTCTGTGTATGCCCTTGAACTGTATTGTAAATAAACATAGATTTAAAATCAATAGTTGAAAAATGTCAGACCAGGAGATTTACGATAAATAAAGAAAGTTTATTGAAAATGTGCATGGAGGCTGAATGCTGAGTTAAATTCAAACTTAACTCGGAATTCAGCCTCTTTCGATTGTTCAATAGATGTCATTTAAAGAAAGGATTTATTGAAAGAAAATCAATGCTAACGTGTCGTGCTCAGAATGATTTCGCAATGTCTGTTATCGTGTTTAAATTATCGGCAAAAACCGATGGAAGCTTGTCGTTTGAGAAAATATCGGGTAGCTTTTTATTATCAGGTATTGTAATGTGTTGGTTGTTAGTGCGTTTGTGAATGATGTTAAATGATTTCATAATGGGAAAGAACATCCGTTTTTGTGAAAAATATAATGAAAAAAAGAATACTGAAAAACCTTATGGTGTTTCCCGATAATTTTTATAACTTGCCCAAATATCAGTAATGATTTTGAGAATAGTTGAGATGAATTGAAATGGTACATATTCCAGGAACAATAGTTTGGAATATGAATAAAGGAGTGTGGATTATGAAAAATTGGAAGCGAATTTTATGGGTGGCAATTTTGTCATTCCTGACTTTACATGTGGAGGCTCAGGTATATGCCTTATCTGAAGATGCGACTAAAACACCTGCGTTTAAAGATGGTGAACGATTAAAATATGCAGTAAGTTATAAAGTAGGGTTTGTCAATGTGGATGTAGCAACGGTTACTTTTGCTATTACCAATGCGAAAGTAAATGGAATAGAAACTTATCATATTACAGCAGAGGGAAAGGTAAATTCACGATACCGCTGGTTTTATGATTTGAATGATGTCTATGAATCGTGGTTGGATAAAGAGAATTTGCGCCCGGTTTATTTTAGAAATGATCTTTCGGAGGGGGATTATCGTTTCCGAAGCAGTTATTTGTATAATTGGGATAGTATGAAGGTGTTTACGACTGCCCGAAATTTGAAACATGATGCTGATGTAAAACGGGAATTTCCCCTTTCTGAAGTCAGTTATGATGCCATAGCATTGTTTTTCAATCTTCGTTCTCTTGACATGGGAGCCAATCAAAAAGATCGTTGGTATCCCCTGGAAGTGGTCTTTGCTGATAAGGTGCGAAAAATCAATTATAAATTTATCGGGAAAGAACGACGTTCCGTAGAGGGAATGGGAAAAATAGAAACCCTGGTATTCCGTTGTCAGTTGGCGGATGCTTCAGGTAATGCGTTTGAGGATGGTTCTGAATTTACAATTTGGATATCCGATGATAAGAACCGTATCCCTGTTTTTGTCGATTCTCCTATTAAAGTAGGGTCTGTAAAAGTGAGATTGACTCATTCCGCCGGTTTGAAAAATTAATTTGGGGAAAAACATAAAGAGTTGAATCAGAGAGAAAAAAAAGGCATTTTTTTGTTGTTTTAAAAGAATGTCGTATATTTGCGGTCTGAAATTGTAAAAGTGTGCTTTGTCGAACGCAAGGTACAGATAGTAAAAACGCAGTAAAAAAACAAAAATGCCAACAATTCAACAGTTAGTACGTAAAGGAAGAGTAAAGCCTGAGTTTAAGAGTAAAGCTCCGGCTTTGGATGCATGTCCGCAACGTCGTGGCGTGTGTGTGAGGGTTTATACTACAACCCCCAAAAAGCCGAATTCGGCTATGAGAAAAGTAGCGCGTGTGCGCTTGACCAATGGTAAAGAAGTGAATGCCTACATCCCAGGTGAAGGACACAACCTTCAGGAACACTCTATTGTGTTGGTTCGTGGTGGTCGTGTGAAAGACCTCCCAGGGGTTCGTTATCACTTGGTTCGTGGTGCTTTGGATGCTGCCGGTGTAGATGGCCGCAATCAACGCCGTTCCAAATATGGAACTAAAAAACCAAAGGCAGGAGCTGCTCCTGCAAAAGGAAAAAAGTAAAAAATTAAAAGGAAAATTTAAAGATTTAAAACAAAATGAGAAAAGCGAAGCCTAAAAAGCGAATTCTACTTCCAGACCCCAAGTTTGGAGACGTTATGGTTACA
>CASFOM010000257.1 GCA_949296295.1 uncultured Alistipes sp.
AAACGGTGTGCAAAGATAGATACAATTTTTTGGATAGCCAAATTTTTTGATACACAAGCAGAAACTATTGAAAATTTCTTTTTGGGAAGGTGGTGTTCAGAAGTAGGGGAGACGCGTTTTTTTGGGGGGGGATATGGTTAATATAAGGATAGATGGGAAGCAGATTTTGCTATTCAAATTTCTGTCTGTTTTTTTGAAAAGGGAGTAGGATTTTAAGGAATGTTTTGGATTTTTCAGGGGTAATGGAAAAGGTTTTCCCGTATTAATTTGTCGATTATGTTTTAAGAAAGTTTTATTCTTTCTTCGGAGCTGTTTTTTTGATTTGTTTATAGAATCCCCGAGGTGTTTTATTGGGAATATCCAATCCTCCTTAGAGGGTTGGATATTCCGGTTGTTCTGTTTGGGTAACAGCGATACATTCCATTTCTATCAACCACCCTGGGCGGCAAACGGGCGCGTGAACCATGATGCAGGGCAGATAGGGATGATGGATTTCCATATATGTCCGGAGGGTTGTATAATCGGAAGCGTCACGCAGGTAAATGATGGCCTGCATGATTTCTTTTTCTTCCACACCGGCTTCTTTTAAAAGAACGGATACATTTTCGAACATTCGTTCGGTCTGTTTTTCTATGTCGTATGGATGAACGATTTGTCCCTGATTGTCAATACTTGCTGTTCCGGAAATGAAAATATGTTTTCTGTCTCCATAAGTGACGGCGGTTCCCCGTTCAAAGGTCACTCCGTATTCATAGGTTGGATTTAAGTGGGTATATGCGTGAAGGAATTGGATTTGTTCTTGTCGGATGCCTTTTACGGCATAAGCGTCCATTTGGACGAAGATATCCGGTTTTTCATGCCTTCCTTCAATCCCGGTGCTGGCGATGTAATGGGTATGTTCCGTAAGACCATGGGTAGTAAATACCTCTCGTCGGGCTTTGACTACTCCTGCGTAATTGACATCGACATTTTGAACGAAAAGCCATGTTCGGATACAATTGTCGGCCAAACAACACTCTTCTTCTTTCAATAACTGAATGTAGTTGTTTAATACCAAACGGGTTTGTTCTTCGGAGTTGGCTGCTTGGGCGTATCCGTTTCCGCACCAGTATTGTGTGTATCCGTGATGTTTCACTTTGGTTATGCCTTTGGGAGTACTGTCCGGTTGTATATTGGTTTGTATCCATCCCCACAAGGCAATCTTTGTCCCGTTTAGCGGAGGTTGCTCCACTATGGAAAAGGCAAGGTTGGGTTCTGATTCTATAACGGCTCTTACGGCATGAGCCTGATTGGCTGCATCGCTGAGGAAGTAACGCAGGAATACGGGAACAGCCTTTCCTGTCAATTCTTCGGAGACTATTTTTTGATAAGCATTTTGAATATTCTGCAGTTGTTTGGGAAAAGAAAGCAACGGAATTGTTCCCGTCAATAATATATGGTATTCCGTTATTCCTTTCTCTGTTTTGAATTCGCTGATATATGCGTCTATTGCATCGTTTTCGTATTTTTTTCTGATTCGTCTCATAAATTAAAGCAGTTGTTTTATAAGGTCATTTTTCAGCTCCCTGGTTAATCCAGGTTTCTATCAAGGTAATTAGTTCATCTTCAGGAAGCACATCCGTATGATTGTATCGAATCAGGTCTTCTTTCAGTATGGTAACTAAAAAACTGTTGGATGCCTCTCCCGGATGAACAAAAGATTCTCCCTCAGGCGCAAGACTGGCCTCTTGATTAACCAAATTGGCATAACTTTGTTCCTCTGTCAGGTCTAAATCTCCGGCAGCATAGTCTCCTGCCCCATGACAAGTCGTGCAATAATTATTGAATACCTGTTGTTGAATACGGGAGTAAGAAGCTAAATTTATTTCATTGACAGCCAGTTCTATTTGAGCCTCTCCCATGTTTTCCACGTTTTGGGAATAACAGTGGAAAAGAGGCTGCCGCCCTTGATTGGCGATGGAAACGGTAATTTTTTTAATCTCGTTGCTTAATCCGTTGAGAGTTACAGATACAGGAGTCGTTTCCTGTTTTGGAGGAGATATTATTTTGGAAATAACCGGCATGGATTCATCTTCTCCGAAAGCCGCCATAATCAGGAGGTATTCGGAAGGCCAGGCTTCAATACCTGTAAATAGAGTATTCAATGTAGCTTTCCCTCCTGTTGCTTCGTCCGGATTTGGAGGATATATCTTCCCGTCATCACAAGCCTGACAAAATAAGGCTGTCCATAAAAATAACGATACTAATTGTTTCATATTCGGATAATTAGTTTTTAATATCGTTAGAATGTATATTGTAGCAGGACAGTCCCGCAATGTTTTGGCAATCCCACACCGTCATCATCCCGGTCAATTTGTGAGGCATGTCCTGTTCGTCCCATATACTGATACATAAGTTGTAGTTTCAAATTGGAATTGACGAAGTAATAGTTGAAACCTATGGCAGGCATATTCAAAAAACCACCCATATCCGCTCCGTTACGGTCAAACAGGTCATAACGTAAAGCCCCCTGAAGTTTATCTGTAATGAAATACCCTGCTTGGGCATAGGCTCCCCAGAAATTGTATGCTTGAGCAATCATCTGCCGTTTGGTGAATTTCATGTTCATAAAATATCCTTCCGCAGCAAAATACCATCTGTTTTTTATCCAAACGAGTTCTATCCCTATACGAAGATCATTACTGCTCTCGTTTTCGGCTTCGACGTTGTAGGCCCCGGATAGGGCAATACTGATTTTATCGTCATTTAAATTGGCCGGATTCCCCTGCGTGGCGGGGACAGCTCCTTTGGGCATATATGCGATTCGGGCACTGTAAAGGAGAGAGGGTAACCAGGGGTAGTCATCGCTCATGGTTTTGCTGGCCGTATTGACATTGATACCTGTTCCGTTGAAAATGCCGATTTGATAATTCCATCGATTGTTGATTAACCCATGAATTTGAACGCCCAGGTCGAACCCGGTGGCAAAAACGGGATTGACGGCATTCAGCGAGTAGGGGAGCGTTACGGCCGTATTTAAAGAGGTCGGAAGCATGGGAAACAATGTTTCTCCCAATGTAGTCAGATATCCGTGGCTGAAAGGTGTTTTGAATTTTCCGACACGAATTCTGAATGCTTCCTTGATAGCTACATCGAACCATGCTTGTTGTAAAAGGGCTCCTCCGCTTTGGGCTGCATTTAAGGAGAGGTTGAACGTGACCTTATTGAACGCTTTACCTGTAAATCCCAATATGGCATTGGGAATAGCAAATCCTGAATTGGCGATATTGTCAGCATAAGGGGTTTCCAAACCGGGTCCATCATAATAGTTCAGGGTTCCGGAAGCCTGAACGAGCGCATAAGGTTTGAAGAGAAAATCTCCTGCTTTTGTACTGAAGGAGAATCCTTTTTTTCCGGCCAATGAAACGACATCATTTTCAACATATTTGTCGTAATCCATCTCATTTTTCTCTTCTTGAGCGAATAATGTATTGGCAGATAGAATGATTAAGCAGGAAGCAAATAGCTGTGTTGTAAAATTTTTCATCTTGTTTGGTTTGTAATTACAATGAATTAATGAATTTGATAAGGGCCTCCCGTTCCTCTTTACTCATTTTAGAGAATAGAATTCGGGAAGCGGCCCCTTCTCCGTCGTGCCACATGATGGCTTC
>CASFOM010000258.1 GCA_949296295.1 uncultured Alistipes sp.
AAAAAACAAAAACAACATATAACCGGTTGTTTGTACCCTGTTGTTCGTATGCAGGATAAACCGGGACTTGCCGGATGGATTGGGAACGGACTTCACGAACGGAACCTTGTGGGACGTTCATCTCTGGCAGTGGAGTTTCGTTCCCTTTTTATGAAAAACAAACACAATATATAACCGGGTTGTTCCCGCCCTGTTGTTCGCATACAGGATAAATCGGGACTTGCCGGATGGATTGGGAACGGACTTCGCGAACGGACCCTTGTGGAACGTTCATCTCTGGTAGTGGAGTTTCGTTCCCTTTTTATGAAAATATCCTTTTGATTCCATTTGATTTTCTGAAAAGGGACGGTACTTATGGTACTTATTGTTGTTTCAATGAGTTAAAACATTCTTTCCGGCAACAAGGTCCCCAGTCATTGAAAGGGTACATAAAACAAGACTAAATTCATTGTTTGACGCTTATATTCATGTGAATCAATAAAATAATTTTGAGATAAAGGTTGCATGGACAGGTCGTCTCCCAGCATTTTATATTTTTGATTATTGTTTGTTGCGATAAATATAAATATTACCTTAACCAATAAATGTAAAATTATTTTAAACCAATTATCCGATTTTAATAATTTGAATGGAATAATTCATTCGTTAATATTCATATCAAAAAGATATGAATCAAAAAAGTACGGGAAAGGTAGTAGTTATTTCTGATTTGATGATGAGGAAATATTGAAAAGAAACAATAAGATATGGGGATAAAAGGTCAAAAAATTGCATGAATGGTTTTTTAACCCTAATTTATAATTATATGGGTTACTGTATCGCATTTTTTTACCTTTGTTGAAATAATGGAAAAGATAATGAAAAAAATAGTTGGAGTTTTGGGCTTCTTTTTGCTCTTTGTCGGAACACTTCAGGCTGCTCCGGAAACATTTTCGGTACGTGGCCGCGTGATTGATAAACTTTCCCGGCAGCCGGTCCCTTTTGCTGTGGTTATGTTGTTGGGACCGAAAGAAAAAGGGACTATCTCTGATTCTACCGGACTTTTTACCTTGGCTCAGGTCCCTCCCGGAATTTATCGTGTGTCCGTTTCCTGTATGGGGTATAAAGAAGTAGAGACGCCTGAATATATCGTATCTGCCGCTACTCCTTTTATTGAGGTAGAATTGGAAGAGGAATCCATTAATTTACAGGAAGTGGTAGTGCGTCCTTCCCCTTTCCGAAGAACGGCCGAGAGCCCTGTCAGTATGCACGTAATCGGGTTGGGAGAAATAGAAAAAAGTCCCGGGGCAAACAGGGATGTATCGCGACTTGTCCGCTCTTATCCGGGAGTGTCATTCTCGCCCGTAGGATATCGTAATGACTTGATTGTAAGAGGGGGTGGTCCTTCTGAAAACCGATTCTTTGTCGATGGAATAGAAATTCCCAATATTAACCATTTTGCTACTCAGGGAGCCTCTGGAGGACCCGTAGGAATTATTAATGCCGATTTGATTCGGGAAATCAATTTTTATACAGGAGCTTTCCCTGCCGATCGCGGAGGGGCGCTCGGCTCGGTGTTGGACTTTAAATTGCGGGACGGAGATCCTGAGAAAAATAGTTTTAAAGCTACCTTGGGGGCTTCGGAAGTAGCATTCAGTGGAAACGGACATGCCGGGAAAAAAACGACCTGGCTCTTTTCTGCCCGGCAATCTTACCTGCAATTGTTGTTCAAACTTTTGGGACTTCCTTTTTTGCCCAATTATATAGACGGACAGTTCAAAATAAAAACTCGTTTCTCTGAATCTCATGAATTGGTGTTTCTCGGAATTGCCGGATTTGACAATATGAAGCTCAACATGGATGCGGAAGATGAAGGAGCTCAATACTTATTGGGCTATTTGCCGAGGATTCGTCAGGAAACCTTTACGGTAGGGGCCGCTTACCGCCATTATGCCGGCCGACATGTTCAATCGGTGTCGTTGGGACACAATTATTTGAATAACAGAAATCTGAAATATATAGATAATGACGCTTCTTCGGAAGAAAATCTGATGTTGCGTCTTCGTTCGGTGGAACAGAAGACGACATTGAGGGCTGATAACCGTTCCTATCTCGGAAATTGGACCTTGCGGGGTGGGGCTGAAGTAAGTGAAATGCAGTATCTGAATCGGACAAAACAACGGTGGGAAAGTGGATTTGTCTCGGCAAGAACCGATTTGGCTTTGACCGGATGGGGGATTTTCTTTTCGGCCGATTATGCTTCTCCGAACAAACGGTTTACGGCTTCCTCCGGATTCCGTATGGACGGATGCAGCTATTCCTCTGAGATGCAACGATTTTGGAAACAGTTTTCTCCCAGGCTTTCTTTGTCGTATGCTCTTAGTGACCGATGGTCGTTGCGCGGCAGTGCCGGGATTTATTACCAACTGCCTCCTTATACCGGACTGGGGTATAAAGATGCGGAGGGGAACTTGGCCAATCAGGGGTTGAAATATATGCAGGTAGGACAGGCTGCCGCCGGGTTTGAATGGAGACCTAAAACTCCTTTTGCCATTACCTGGGAGGCGTTTTACAAACGTTATGGGAATATGCCTCTTTCCGTTCTGGATGGCATTCCTTTAGCTTGTAAGGGGAATGATTATGGGGTGGTAGGAAATGAATTGCTGGTCTCTTCCGCCCAAGGGCGAGCCTATGGGTTTGAAGCTATGGTACGTTGGCAAAAACCCGGTAAATTTTATCTCGTCGGTTCGTTTACCCTTTATCGGAGTGAATACCGTAGTGATTCCGAAAGTCCTTATATCGTATCTGCCTGGGACAATCGCTTCATCCTCAATGCCAGCGGGACTTATGAGTTGCCTCGACGCTGGAGTGTGGGGGCCCGGTTGAGTTGTGTCGGAGGGGCGCCTTATACGCCTTATGATCTTGACCGTTCTGCGTTGGTGGAGGAGTGGGACCGAACGGGAAGACCTTATTATGACTATGATTTGTATAATACCGGACGTTTAAAGAGTTTTGCTCAACTCGATATTCGGGTAGATAAATTGTTTTACTTTCAGAAATGTATGTTGGGAATTTATCTCGATATTCAAAATGTGACCGGAAGTAAGTTGAGGCAACCTGATGTGCCTGTCAGTACCGGTGTGATTGTGAATCCCGATGCCCCTTTGGCGGAACAGCAGTATGAGATGAAGTTTATAGAACAAATCAGCGGAACCTTGTTGCCGACGATTGGGGTAACGGTGGAATTTTAAAGGGAAAACGGAATTTATGTTTGTTATTTTATATATATAATGAGTCTTTTTCGGAAGGAAGAAACTAAATTTGTATTTTGCTGAAAAAAGAGAGGGAATAATTAGAAAACTTGGTATTTATATTAAAAAGACTGTTGTTATGGGAAGAAAAACGACACTAACCCTTGTATTGTTGTTGTTATTAATCGGGTGGAGACAAGAGTTGTCTGCTAAGGGAGTTCAACGGCTCTCATGGGGCAGAATGATTCGGACCGGTTCTGTTCAGGAAATGGGGAAAACGGCATTTGTCCTGGCGGGGAAGAAATTGTATGAAGTGGGATGGATGAGTGGGACCTACCCGAAGAACGACGAAGCATATATCGAACGCGGAATTTGGGCTCATCCGTTTAAATTATTGAATTCAATCAACTTTTCTGTGACTGATGGTACCGGAGAATGGCTTTTGTCCGATGCTCAGGAATTTGATTATCACTTCTGTTCTGCTGACTGGACTTTTAAAAGGGAAGATATGAAGGTGGAACGTCAGGATTTTGTGCCGGAAGATGAAATTGCTTGTTTCTCAAAAATAAAAATTCACAACCTGTTGCCTACCGAACGAAAGGTGGTCTTGCGTCTTTCGGCAGATATTCATATCGCTCCTTCTGCAAGAACAGCGGCTTTGAAGGATTCGCCGGATAAGATAGCCGTTGAAAATGGCGTGGTGGTGGCCAATGATAGTTTGGGCAGTGTTGTCGTCGGTGCCGATAAGGTCTTGAAACGTTCGAGGGTGGTGGATTCTATCGCTGACCTTGATTATGAGTTGATATTGCCTCCTAATGGAACCAATGAAATCCTGTTTTTATTGACGGGGGCGCATACTACCCCGGAAAACGAACGGGCTGCCTATGCTTTGCACAAGAAACTGTTGCCCGATTATCAGGTACTGCTTGAGGCAAAACAGAAGTATTACGACGAGATGGTATTTGACGGAGTACAGTTCGCTTGTTCGGAAGATAAAATTACGGATGCTTTTTATGCGGCAAAAGCAAATGCCTTGCTGAATATCAAGGATAATCGTCCCTATTTTAAAGCTCCCTTTATTGGCGCGGGAATTCCTGTTTACCCCCGGTTGTTTGGTACCGATTTCTGTTTCTCAACACCCGGACTGATGGCTGCGGGATTTAACGATATTGTACGAAATACCTTGATTAACGTAATGAAATATACGGAAGAAAATTGGCGTGCTCCTCATGAGGTAGCTTCCGATGGAGTCTTGTTGGGATGGGATCATATACAGGTCTCTCCTCAGCTTGTGACCGCTTGTTGGGAACATTTCTTGTGGACGCGAGATACTGCATTCCTTCGGGAAACCTATCCGCTGTGTGCTAAATTGATTCAGGAGGTAGCGGAGAATGCGGATAGTGATCAGGATGGATTCCTCGAAGGGCATGGATTAATGGAGGAGAGTGAATTTAAGGGTGATTGGGAAGAGTTGTCCGCTGCGGCTTATCTCTATCCTGCATGGAGAAATTTGGGTATGATGGCCAAGGTCTTCGGTGATAAAAAGAAGGAAAAGGATTATCTCCGGAGAGCAGAGCAACATAAAGAGCTTTTCAATAAACAGTGGTGGAATGCCAAAGAGAATATATGGGCTTGTGCTATGGATAAGGAAAACAGCCCCAAAATGTATAATTTCTGGAGTGTCGTATTTCCTTTGAAGGCTAAGATTGCGGATGAGGAGAACAGTGAAAAGGCGATTAAAAACATAGGAGAAAATTGGGTGAACGATCAATGGGGAATGGTTGGTCGTTACTGGCCCGAGAGGGATATGTCTCAGGAAGGGGTAGGATTGGTACATAATAATATTTGCGCTACGGCTGCTTTTGATTATGGCGAAACGGAATTGGGATGGAAGTTGATTGGTTTGACGGCTAAAGGGGTTTTTGATTTGCAAAACTCGTTGTTGGGGTTGTTCCCTGAATGTCAGCCCCATCTTTGTACCAACATTACTCAATTGTGGTCTTATGCACCTTTTATGGAAAGTTTGTTAAAGGGATTTATGGGGATAAATCCGGGTGTGAACGGTATTCATATAAGACCTGCATTCCCCGAAGACATTTCTTTTGCCCGACTGAAGCAGATGAGAATCGGAAAAGAATGGCTTTCTCTTGAATGGGAGAGAAATCAAGAGGGAAATATTGATGTTCGAATAGCTTATACCGGAAAGTTAAATCAAATTCATGTACAGATTCCGAAAGAGCTGAAAGGGAAAATCCAGACAAGGGTGGAAAAAATGGAAGTAAAATAAGAGGCTGAGAAAAAAGATAATTCTTGGAATTCTTTATTCACTGAATACAATGAGGTTAAGCCCTATAACGGGACCCAATTATATTTGATGGATAGGAAAAGGCTTTAGAAAAAGGGTAATCCAAAAGTCAAAGACTTTAAAGGGTTACTCTTTTTTCGTCAAGGTGATTTTGTGCGGGGTAACAATCGTTCTTGAATCATTCAGAATAAATTGAAACAGCTTCTGGAAAATCGACTACCCATCTTTGGGGATGAACTCTCTACGATACATGACCGTTTTATGTCTCAATGAGGTGGATGTGTCCAAGCATCAAATCAGACCATCTCGTTGAAATGTATCGGGATAATAAGTTTAAGGTGTTGATAATAAAATAGATGTAGTGATATGATGATTTTGTATTGGGGATGGTTGTGGTGTGATTGGAGCGAAAAATTGTTTTTTTATGGATTGACGGAAGTAATATTTTTATAAAGTTTTTTTTAAAAATATTGCTTTTATAAATGTTTATTATCTGTATTTGTTATTTATTTTTAAATTATTTTATTTTATCTTTCGAAAATATTTTATACCTTGCTTTCGATTTACAGGAGGATACCGAAAGATTTATTTTTGGCGGTTATTGCGTGAGGAATCGTAGAACGTTTTGTTAATTTATTTCGCTTATGTCGGATGGTTGGAATGCGGACGCAGGGAAACTGATTTTGAAAAAAATGGGGACTGCGGTGAAAAAATGGAGCATAGCAGCTTCTTTGATTTGTGGTATGGCAACATGGGGGTATGCTCAGGGAAACAAAGTGTCGGATTATGACGTGTCCTGGGAGGTCCCATCGGAAAATTCAGCAGGTTCCATGCCTTTGGGAAATGGTGAGTTAGGAATGAATGTCTGGGTAGAGAAGAATGGAGATTTGTTGTTGTATCTTTCCCGAACGGATGCTTTGAGTGAAGCGAATCGTCTTATGAAGTTGGGGCGAATCAGAGTCGCTTTTTCTCCAAACCCTTTTCTGGAAGGGAAACCCTTTATGCAACGACTGGTGCTGGAGGAAGGGGTAATCCGTATTCAGGCCGGTGATGCCGGAAAAGAACTCGCTTTGGATGTGTATATTGATCCCGACAGGAATGTGGCTTATGTGAATATGGAAGGAGACGGAAAATATCAGGTAAAGGTAACGGCTGAATCCTGGCGTCGCGAACCTCATAAAATTACTCGGGGAGAAGCTCTTTCCGCCTGGTTGAACGAGATGCCTGAATGGGTGGATATTACCGAATCGGCTGACCAATTTCAACAGGGAGGGAAAGAGGTCCTTTGGTATCATGCCAACGAGCGTTCCGTTTATGACTTGGTAATAAGTCATCAACAGTTGCAGGAACATGCTGATAATTTCCCTGATCCGATTAAAAACAGAATCTTTGGCGTGGAACTGTCGGCCAAAGGATTGAAGAAAGAGAGTGATTCAACCTTGGTCTCTCCGGGAAATGTGGGAAATATCGCTTTGAAGATAGCCACTCATTCCGCTCAGGCAGAATCTCTGGAACAGTGGAAGAAGGAATTGAAAGTCATTGCGGAGGAATCATCGGCCCAAAAGGCTTATGAAGCAAGTAGCGCCTGGTGGAGAGATTTCTGGAACAGGAGTTATGTTTATGTGGATACTCCTGAGGAACCGGAGTTCGGGAAACAATTGACGCAGAGCTATATCCTCCAACGTTATATGTTGGCAGGAAGTGGGCGGGGACATTTCCCCATTAAATTTAACGGCTCCATCTTTACTACCGATCCTCAATATACCAATGCCTCGATGAAACACTCGCCCGATTATAGAAATTGGGGAAATGATTTCTGGTGGCAGAACACCCGGTTGCCTTATTATGCTATGCTTATGAATGGGGACTTTGATCTGATGAAAAGTGTTTTTGACTTTTACCTCGGAAGAATGGATGCCTTTCGTACATTGGCTAAGAAATATTATGGGGCGGAAGGGGCTTTTATCCCTGAAACAATGACGGTGTTCGGTACCTATGCAAACGGAGATTACGGATGGAACAGGGAAGGACATTCGCCGAATGAGGTGTTGAGTATGTATATCCGTCATATTTGGGTGCAAAGTCTGGAACTCTCCAAGCTGTTGTTGGATTATGCTTCCTATAATGGAGATGAGGAATTTTTGAAAGAAACGGCGCGTCCTGCCATAAGGGAATTTATTGCTTATTTTGAGTCCCGTTTTACAGGAGCTGACGGACGGATGCGAATTACGCCTACTCAAGCGGTGGAGACCTATTGGTATGAGGTGGAGAATGATATGCCCGTAGTAGCCGGATTGCATTATGTCCTGAGGGAAATA
>CASFOM010000259.1 GCA_949296295.1 uncultured Alistipes sp.
TAAAAGTATTGTTGCGACAAGGGGGATGGGGTAAGATTAAGGTAGGACATGCCGGGACTCTGGACCCTTTGGCAACAGGGTTGTTGTTGATTTGTATCGGAAAGGCCACGCGTCAGGCGGCGGAATTGCAAGAGCAGGAAAAGGAGTATGTGGCGGAGATTACGTTGGGTGCCACTACCCCCAGTTACGATTTGGAACACCCTGTAGATGCGGTCTATCCTACGGAACATATTACCCGAGAGGCCATCGAGGAGGCGTTGCGGGGATTTATCGGGGAGCAGGAACAAGTGCCGCCCATCTATTCCGCCAAACAGATTGACGGTCGCAGGGCTTATAAGTATGCCCGTGCCGGCGAAACGGTAGAGATGCGTACCGCACATATTCATATTTACGAGATGGTTTTGGAGCGGTTGGAGATGCCTCGTGTGACGGTTCGTATCCGTTGCAGTCGGGGAACCTATATCCGTTCTTTGGCGCGGGACTTGGGAGTGGCGCTTCACTCGGGAGGACACCTGACCGCTTTACGCCGTACCCGCAGCGGAGGATATAGGGTCTCGGAAGCATACTCGATGGAGGCGGTGGAAGAGGCTTTGCGGCAAATTCATCCGCCACAGGAGTAAATTTGGGAACGGTAGGGAGGAGACCTCTTTACCGTTTTTTTTATTTCATGAATTTTATTGCTTACCGGTAAGAGGGGGAAGAGTGCATATTTCCTTTGGACTTACCGGTTTTTTATATTTTCCCAATCTCCCGATGCGTACAGAAATGGAATTTCATCGGGTGAAATCACTTTTTCAGAAGCTCTTTCAGAAGGCCGGATGCGTTATGGATGGAATAAAAGATAAAAACAGGATAAAAATTTTTACTGATTTGTGAAACTTTTTTTTTTCAAAAGCGTATAATAATTGTTCAGTCTCTTTTTGCCGCTTCTAAGGTCCGGAGAAAAGAGCCGATAATGAAATCAATAAAGGATGTAAACGATATGAAACTTTCACAGTACAAGTACGATCTTACGCCGGATATGTTGGCGAAATACCCTACTGAAAATCGGGATGAATCACGTCTGTTGGTCCTTGACCGTAAGACGGGAAAAATAGAACACAAGATTTTCAAGGATATCATAGGTTATTTCAAGGATGGCGATGTTATGATTTTCAACAACACCAAGGTATTCCCTGCCCGGCTGTACGGAAACAAGGAAAAGACCGGTGCCGAAATAGAAATATTCCTGTTGCGGGAGTTGAATCCTGAACTACGCTTATGGGATGTTTTGGTGGATCCTGCCCGTAAGATACGTATCGGAAACAAACTTTATTTTGGAGATAACGATACTTTGATTGCAGAGGTGATTGACAACACCACTTCTCGGGGCCGTACTCTCCGCTTCCTGTTTGACGGGACGCATGAAGAGTTTAAAAAGACCTTGTTTGAACTTGGTGAAACACCGCTGCCCAAATGGATTCGTACCAAAGTGGAACCGTTGGATGCGGAACGTTATCAAACCGTTTTCTGCAAACATGAAGGAGCCGTAGCAGCGCCTACTGCCGGGTTGCATTTCAGTAAACATCTTCTTAAACGTTTGGAAATCAAGGGAATCAAACAGGCGGAAATTACTCTTCATGTAGGATTGGGGAATTTCCGTACGATAGATGTAGAGGATTTGACCAAACACAAGATGGATTCGGAACAGATTTTTATCGACGATACGGCGGTAGAGTTGGTCAATACGGCCAAAGATAAGGGGAAACGGGTATGTGCCATAGGAACAACGGTGATGCGTACCATTGAAAGCTCTGTGACCACTCAGGGACGGCTGAAACCGTTTACCGGCTGGACCAATAAATTCATCATGCCTCCTTATGATTTCTCCGTAGCGGACAGTATGGTGACCAATTTTCATTTGCCTATGTCCACCCAGTTGATTATGGTATCGGCTTTTGCCGGTTATGACCTGCTGATGGATACTTACCGTAAGGCGAAAGAGGAAGGGTATCGCTTTGGTACTTATGGCGATGCCATGTTGATTTTGTAAGGATTTCCTTTTAGAAATAAGGGGATGTGCCAGAAAAGAAACTGGTTGAATTTCTTTCCGAGGAGTAGATTTTCCATCCAAGAAATTGAAACAGATTCTGGAAAGGGGACATCTCCTTTCATTTTGTCGTTTGAGAGAAAACAGGTTTTGAAATTTCAGGGAGAGCGTGTGTCTGAGATGAAGGCTCATTGCGGAAACTCTCCTTTGATGTGTTTCGTCCCTTGTGGATTTTCGGGGAAAGTTCCCCGGCATTTTTCATTTTTTTGAGAACCTTGATGCAGAAAAGATATTATACGGAAACATTGTCTTTGGCCTTTCCCGTCATCTTGTCCAACGTGGGGCAGGCCGTAGTAGGGTTGGCTGACAATATCATGGTGGGACAATTGGGGGCAGTACCGTTGGCGGCAGCCTCTTTTGCCAATATTGTGGTCAATAATGTGTTGGTATTCGGAATGGGGATGGCATACGGTCTGACACCGCTTGTCGGTCAGGAGTTTGCCCGCGCTCGCTTGCGTCGTACCGCCGAGTTATTCCAGAACTCGTTGTCGTTGAACCTGGTGACGGCCCTGTTGCTTACCCTCCTGCTCCTGCTCCTGATTCCGCTGTTCCCTTATTTCAAACAACCGGAAGAGGTGATTGCCCTTTCTCATAACTATTACCTGATTGTGACGGCTTCCATCCTGCCTTATATGCTTTTCCTCTCGTTCAAGCAGTTTCTGGAAGGAATGGAGAATACCCGGGCGGCTATGGTAATTACCATTGCGGCCAATCTGCTCAATATTTTGCTTAATTACCTGTTGATTTACGGAAAGGGAGGAATGCCCCGCATGGGTATTGACGGAGCAGCCGTTGCTACCTTTATCTCCCGTTTGCTGATGCCTGTCGCTTTCTATCTCTATGTCCGTTCCTCTCCCATATATTCCCGCTTTTTCCGATTCTTCAGTCGTAAATCGTTCTCCGTACGGCTCCATCGTACGTTGCTTTCCGTAGGATTCCCCATCTCGGGACAGATGATTATTGAGTTTCTGGCTCTTAGCGTTACGGCGGTTATGATGGGGTGGATTGGTGCGGAGGCCATGGCTGCCAACCAAATCGTATTGTCGCTTATCAGCACTATGTTTATGGTGGTGAGCGGTATTGCCGGAGCGGTAACAATTTTGGTCAGCCGCGAGAGCGGATTGGGAAATGCCCGCTCCGTAGTCCGTTATACGGTGGCGGGAGTACGGATGTCCATCTCCTTTATGGCGGTCGCTGCCGTTATATTTGTTGTTGGAGGGAAGATGATTGCCGGGTGGTTTACTCCGGATCCGTTGGTGGTGGAGTATGCCGGAATGATGTTTTCCATAGCGGCTCTTTTCGAAATCTGTGACGGTATACAGGTGACTGTTTTGGGTGGTTTGCGAGGAATGACCGATGTCAAACGTCCCATGTATTATGCCCTCTTTTCCTATCTTCTGATAAATGTTTCAGCGGCCTACTTTTTCGGCTTTATCCTTGATTGGGGGGGACAGGGGGTATGGATAGGATTCCTCTGCGGACTTTCTACCGCCGCCGTACTCTATTTTCGTCGTTTCTTTTATAAAGTGCGCCGATTACGTGCCTGGCGGTAATTCTTAAATGGTTGTATTATGGATTCCTGGCTTTCAAGTATTCCTGAAACCGATAATTTAAGTCATTATATTCGAAAGACCGTTCAAAAACTTCTCCTTCCGGAGTAAAGGTTTCGTAGTGAGGAATGGCATTGAATTTGAACAACTGTCGCAAGTAATAAAAATCATCAGAAGATAATCTTATTGTGTTTTCACCTTTCAGATGTTTTTCTACATAAGAGTCATAGTCTTTTCCCGGACTATCAGATTCGCTGGTAATAAATAAAAATACAATATCGGAATTCCCCCGATATCGGGCTCGCAGCTCTTTACTTTGTTCTATTGCTGCACGACATGGACCACAGGTGGTCCCCCAAAAATCAATCAATACCACTTTCCCCTGGTAAGGCTCTATAATCTTGCGAATGATGTTTGTACCTATTCCTTCTGGTAGTGCATAACTTCGGTTGGGAGATAAACGGTTTCCTAAAGCCTCAGAACACAACTGTCGCAAATAACCGGATTCTATGGTGCTCACATTCCTGTCATAATATTGATGCAGTAAAACCGTATCTTCCAATTGTTCTAAGCCATAAACCATGTCACGATAACGAATCGCTTGAAGTAACCAGGGATTATCCTGCCCGGAAACCCGATGTAGCCACCTTCTGACCGTTTTGGCATTATGGTCTCTAACTTTCAAAAAATCGGCATCACTTCTCCATGAGGTAGGCAGAAAGATAGAATCCGAAAATTGTATTTGACTGAAAAAAGATCCGAATGAGGGACACGCCACCAAACTACTGTCGTTCATAGGTAAATGTTTCATTTCGGCATAAAACTCATCGGATGTGGGTTTTCTGTATAAGGAATCAGAAGATTGAAACCAAAAGGAAAGACGATACTTTAAATAATATACCAAATCATAAACAGCTCTCATACGCATAGTATTCCGTAATATCTGAGCCGATTTGGATGAATAATGGTCTGTTTCAATTATGGAATCTGCTATTTGTAGCCACTGGTCGTGTATGGGCCGGATATAGGTTGTGAATTCATTAGGGGTTAACGATTGAGCGGCTTTATAAACCTTTTCCCCGATTGGTTCATAGTAAATCGCATCTTCGGCTATTTGGCAATTGATGTCGGCTAACGGACCCATATAGAGCGTTTTTTCCCAAGGTAAATTTGCCTTTAAATTCTGAGCTTGTTGTATGATTTCCTGATGATTTAGATAGAGTGTTGTGGTTTGTCCAGGTTCGAAATATACCGGGATATAAACCGGACAATGATTTAACTCCAAACGCAAAGAAACCGATTGTGGCATTTCCTGCTCAAAATAGATTTGAAAAGTTCCATCTTTCTGAATAGGAATAACTATGGGTTGGTCTTTGTCGCGAAGGGCATCGTCCAAAAAAACAATACCTGTCTTATATGCCGTTGAGTCATATCCTTCAATGATACCTTGGAAACAAGAGGTGTCTGGACGAAATATGTTTCCAAATTCATCATCTGAAGGTTTAAAATGGCGTTCTTTAAGTCCTGTACGGTTACATAACCAATTTTCCTTCCCATCTTGGATATATAAACAGTCATTCTTTTTGTTTACTCTCAGATTTAAATGCTTTTTCCCCTCTTGATTGGAAAGCGTAATCTGTAAAGAGTGACGCTTTTCCTGTACGGATTCCAATTCCCAAATACGGTTGTCGTAAACGACTGTACTGTCGTACAATCCCAAAATCCAACATTTATAGGTATCCACACATATCCAGTTTCCTTTTAAATCTGAGAATTTTTCAGAAAACAGATTTTCTGCATGAACCGATAAGGCTATTCCTGTCAGATAAAGAAACAATATGAACCTTTTTCTCATTATGTTATTAATTTATTGTTTCATAAGGGAAATTGCCAATTCGTCGGTAATTTCCTGAGGTATGGTCAATGTGAAGGTCCCTCCTCCATGACTGACAGAAGATACTTTTTCCCGGAGGGTGTGGGTGTCGAGCATATACACCTGATAATTCCCTTCGGGGAGATTCATCTCTATTTGCTTCGGTGCCTGTTCGCAGTAAAAGGCATACTGTTTCCCCGTTTCTGCCAGCAGATAAGAAACGGTCTTGGCTGTTTCTGACGGAAATACCGAACTTTTCTCTGAAACAGGCGTCAGGTGCAGGAACCGTAACCTTTCGAAAAAACGTTTCATGGCTCCCAGCTGTTTCCGTAAAGCAGGACTTCCTCCTCCGGGAGTGGGCTCGAGAACGATGTTGCTCCCATCTTCTTTCCCTACGGTGAATGAATAATCCAAATGGTTGTAGAGCGCTCCCCCTGCCATCATGAAATTCCATGCTTCGCGACGGTAATATTCATCGTAAATGTTGTGGAATCCGGTTTCATTCATGCCGACAGGTTTGTTCAGGTGGGCATTCTCTGCTACGGCAACGGGAGGAGTGCAATAGTGGAAATTGAACAGGGACCAGGCCGGATGAGGATTGGAGACAACGGCGGAGCCGTTGGCTACATTGACAGAAATCAGATGTTGTTTCTTTTTCCCCTGCTCCGCTTCTACAAGGATGTCCGTAATGTGTTTTTGCCATTCGTCGGTCACTCCTCCAAAATAGGGTTCGTTGCATATCTCGAAGTAGAAATTGTCGTATCCGTTTACTTCCGAAACGATTTTTCGTACGAATGCTTCCTGAACCTGTAATAACTCCTTTTCTCCGTCAAGGGTGTAAACTTTTTCACGCGTTACGTTTCCTATCCCGTTGATGTTGTTTTGAATATTCATGGGCGACAGGTTCCATTGAGCGTCGTCATACATGGGACAGAAGAGAGTGAGCTCCAGTACGATACCCAATTCCGACGCCTTTTGGAGTATTTGGTGGAGCCGTTCGAAATAGGCGGGATTCCAGGCCGATAAATCAAACTTGTTGCCTCCTGAGGCATAGCCCGGTTCCGCAGAACGTTTCCAGGGAGATACATAATGTTCTGAGGCGGGAGCCAAGGTATTGTCCGGGATGTTGAAGGCTCCCGCAGGCTCTATGTACGGCCCCATAAACAGTCGGGAACTGTTTAACCCGTCGTTGTGCAGCGTTTCCAAATATAAATCGAAATTGAACGCTTCATTGACCAACATGCCGTAGTGTTCTCCGGAGGTAATGAGCAGGGTGGGTTCTCCCCGGAAGATGA
>CASFOM010000260.1 GCA_949296295.1 uncultured Alistipes sp.
ATTTAAAGCCATGCCAAGCGGAAAAAAGAGAAAAAGACATAAAATGGCTACTCACAAAAGAAAAAAACGTCTAAGAAAAGACAGACATAAAAAGAAAAAGTAGTCTAATATTTTATGATTTAGCAAGAAACCTAAAGAACCTGAAAACACAGAAAAGGCTCTTTAGGTTTTTTACCAAAAATACAACCTTAAATCACTGATTGATTCTCTTTCAATCAACCTAATAATAACATAATGACAAACAAAGAGCTAATTATTCACGCAACAGATGACCTCGTCAACATCGCTCTTCTGGAAGATAACCAACTGGTCGAATTCCATAAAGAAGATCGGGTGGGGGGATATTGTGTCGGGGATATCTATCTGGGTAAGGTGAGAAAAACCATGTCCGGATTAAATGCAGCCTTTGTTGGTATAGGACATAGTAAAGATGCTTTCATCCATTATTTAGACTTAGGAAATGCCTTTAAATCATTTCAGAAATTAACAGATGCAGCTATAAAAAAGAAAAGCATCAACTTCTCTTCTTTCAGACGAGCAGAAGAAATTAAAAAAAATGGACACATTGTAGATGTTATGGCTTCGGGGCAACCCATTTTGGTTCAAGTAATTAAAGAAGCTATCTCTACAAAAGGACCTCGTGTATCTACCGAAATATCATTAACAGGTCGCCATATCGTATTAATTCCTTTTGCATCTAAAATATCAATTTCCCAAAAAATACGGTCTAACGAAGAAAGAAAACGATTAAAAGGAATCGTTACCGACATATTACCCAACAACTTCGGAGCTATTATTCGAACAGCTGCTCGTGACAAAGAAGCTGCTGATATCGAAAATGATATAATATCTCTAACCTCCCGGTGGAATACAATCATCGAAAAATTAAAAACAGCTCCCAATCCTTCCCTCATTATGAGTGAAGACACACGGGTAAATACCATTTTAAGGGATTTATTGAATGATTCTTTTAATGCTATCGCCGTAGATGACGAGACAATCTACAATGAAATTCGGGAGTATATCAAACAAATTGCACCCGATCAAGAAAAAATCGTCAAACTATATAAAGGTAACGCCGTAACCATCTTCGACCATTACGATATTACCCGACAAATTAAAGGATCATTTGGGAAATTGGTCCCTTTCAAACGAAAATCTTACATGATTATCGAACATACAGAAGCACTGCATGTTATTGATATCAATTCAGGTCCTCGAGTAAGAAATGCTGCTTCTCAAGAAGAAACGGCTATGGAAGTAAATCTAAATGCTGTTCCTATTATTGCACGTCAATTACGTTTACGTGACATGGGTGGGATCATTGTTATCGATTTTATCGACCTTCATAAAGGCGAAAATAAAGAGGCTTTATTCCAAGCCATGAAAACAGCCATGACCAATGATAGAGCCCGACATACCATACTTCCATTATCAAAGTTCGGGCTAATGCAGATTACCCGACAACGGGTACGACCTGAAACAAAAATAGAAAATAAAGAGCTATGCCCTACCTGTAAAGGTACTGGGAAAATATATCCCTCCGTCCTGTATGACAATGAAATTGAAAACCAAATCGCATTCTTCGTAGAAGAGCAAAACTGTAAATATATTAAATTACGAGTACACCCGTACGTTGCTGCTTATCTGAAAAAAGGATGGTTTTCCCTTCGAATGCGGTGGATGTTAAAATATAAAGTCTTTCTGAAAATAGTAGCAGATGAAGCAATCGGATATGTCGATACAAAATATTACGATTCATCGGGATATGAATTATCCTCCAGCTCTATATATGACTACGATGCAATAGAAAGTGAGTTACAGGAGTCTCATCCGGAAAACGAATAAAACCCGTTTTAATACGCTATGAAATCCTCTGAGTTATTACAAGCGTTAGAAACATCAAAAAAAATAAAGGAAATAGCAGAATCACCCGATAATCTTTTTTACATAAAAGGATTATCGGGTTCAGCTTTAGCTGTGTATATAACAGCAATTACCTCTATAAAAAAAGGTTGTCATATAATTGTAGCTGATGATAAAGACAGTGCGGCTTATCTTTACAACGATTTGACAACCTTAATTGCACACAATCAAGCACTATTTTTCCCCTCGGGATACAAAAGATCCATCATCTACCACACGGAAGATCCTTCTGGATTGGTTTTACGAACAGCAACCATTAATGCCCTTAGAGAAAGAGAATCTTCTTCCGAACAGACTTCTCTTATTATATGTACTTACCCAGAAGCATTAGCGGAAAAAGTAACCAACAAGAAAACGTTGGAACGAATTTCCCTCTCTTTACATACAGGACAAAATATATCCCAACAATCTGTTACAGGAAAGCTGGCAGAATTTGGATTTGAAAAAACAGATTTTGTATTTCAACCTGGGCAATATGCTTTACGAGGTGGAATCATTGACGTTTTTTCATACACAGACAATAAACCTGTTCGTATTGATTTTTTTGGAGACGAAATCGATTCCATTCGTCCTTTCGATGTCAATACACAACGTTCTTCAGGGAAAACAGAAGAAATCGATATTGTCGCCAATCTGCAAAAAACAGGAGACAATATCGACCGTATCTCATTTGTCGATTTTATTAACCGAACCCAAAAAGATAAAATTACTTACTGGATTCATTCCCCTCAGTATCTGACAGAAGTACTTATCAATTTACGGAATAAATACATAAAAACAGCAGAACAACAAGGTTTTTCTCCGGATTCCATACACAATTTATTAACTGGTCCTGAACAACTTTTAAAAGAGATGAAACCAGCGATCATTCTTCGGGATGACCCATCTCCAAAATCAAAAGCCTCGGTTTACACATTTCATACAGCTCCCCAGCCCGCTTTCAATAAAAATTTTGATCTGTTAGCCTCCCGGCTAAATGACAATATTGAAAATGGATATCGCAATCTTATTGCCACGGACAATAAAGCTCAGGTCGAACGTCTCGAAAATATTTTCTATTCTTTGGGGTACAAAGAAAAAATATTCGAGAATATCCCTATATCCTTACACGAAGGGTTTTCTGATGATGATTTACAGATATGTCTATATACCGACCATCAGATATTTGAACGATATCATAGATATAAAATAGATAAGGAATTACCGGCTCATGAAGGATTTACTTTAGCTGAATTGAATGCCTTACACATTGGCGATTATGTGGTACATATTGATCATGGAATCGCCAAATATGGAGGATTATTGAAAAGTCACGAAAATGGACGGACCATAGAAGTCATTAAATTAGTGTTTAAAGACAATGACACTCTATTGGTGAATGTACATTCGCTCCACAAAATTTCCAAATACAAAGACAAAGATTGTGACGTCCCTCCTCGAATCAACAAATTAGGCAGTGGAGCCTGGCAAAAACTAAAAAACACCACAAAAGCCAAAGTTAAAGATATCGCCAAGGATCTGGTCGCCCTTTATGCAAAAAGACAGTTATCCAAAGGGTTTGCATTTTCTCATGACAGTTATATGCAACATGAGTTGGAAGCTTCTTTTTTATATGAGGATACTCCCGATCAACAAAAAGCGACAGCTGCCATCAAAGCTGATATGGAACGAGCTGTTCCCATGGATCGTCTAATTTGTGGCGATGTAGGTTTTGGAAAAACAGAATTAGCCATACGTGCAGCCTTCAAAGCTGTCTGTGACGGAAAACAGGTAGCTGTGTTAGTCCCTACCACTGTTTTAGCCCTACAACACTACCGGACGTTCTCCGCTCGATTAAAAGAATTTGCTGTTCAAATTGAATTATTCACTCGAGCTAAAACCAGAAAAAAAGCAGGAGAAATCATAGAAGAAACATTACAAGGGAAGATAGACATATTGATTGGCACGCACAAACTATTATCCAAACAATTAAAATTCAAAGATTTAGGACTATTAATTATTGATGAGGAACAAAAATTTGGAGTAAGTAGTAAAGAAAAACTACGTACTCTTAAAGAAAATGTTGATACTCTAACTCTAACAGCCACGCCTATCCCCAGAACATTACAATTCTCACTAATGGGAGCCAGGGATTTATCTGTTATCAATACGCCTCCTCCTAATCGACAACCGGTGCAAACGGAAACCCATGTTTTTAATGAAAACATTATTCAAGAAGCTATCGAATATGAGTTAGGGAGAAACGGACAGGTCTTCTTCGTTCATAACAACATTCAAACCATCAATGAAATAGCAGGAAGAATACATCATTTAGTTCCTCAAGCCCGAATTGTCATAGGACATGGTCAATTACCCAGTGAAGAACTGGAAAAACGAATGATGGATTTCATCTATGGAGAATATGACATTCTTGTAGCTACAACAATTATCGAATCTGGTATCGACATTCCCAATGTAAATACCATCATCATCAATCAAGCTCAAAACTTTGGTCTCAGTGTACTGCATCAATTACGAGGAAGAGTAGGACGAACAAATCGAAAGGCATTCTGTTATCTGCTCACCCCCCCAGAAGAAACCATCAGCTATCATGCACGACTCCGGTTACAAGCTATTGAAGACTTTTCCACTCTGGGTTCCGGTTTTAATATCGCCATGCAGGATCTTGATATTCGAGGGGCAGGGAACTTATTAGGAGCAGAACAAAGTGGATACATTTCTGATATCGGATACGAAACCTATCAAAAGATATTAAATGAAGCGATTTTAGAATTAAAAGAAGAAGAAGGTATCCTTGTCTCTGGAGAAGCAGAAATATCACCCAACGATGCAGGGAATATTTTTATTTCCGATTGTCAAATAGATACAGATGCTGAAGCATATATTCCTGACTCCTATATTGAAAATGTAAACGAAAAAATACGTATATATCGGCAAATAGATTCTATCACTAATCTTGATGAACAAAAAAGCTTGGTGCAAATGCTAACCGATCGATTCGGTGAACTCCCCACTCCATTAAAAACTTTATTGGAAATTGTTATGCTTCGAAGAAAATGTATAGCTTTGGGATTTGAAAAAGCCATCATAAAAAATGGAATGTTTATTACACACTTCGTGTACAAAGAAACTTCACGATATTATGATACTGACATTTTTCGAAGTATTACCCAAAAAATTGGGACTTATCCCGGTGATAGATTCCGCATCAAACAAAAAGAAGGGAAATTACTGTTATCGATACGTCATGTCAATAATATAACGGAAGCTTCTGCTATATTGGACAAATTAGGGGAGGATATTCCTGAATATAAAAAATTGAACATATGAATCTTATCATAGATATTGGAAACAGTACTTCAAAATTAGCTATTATAGATGACTCCGCATCTGTCATTGTAAAAAACGGGAAATACGAAAATCCAGTATCCCCAGATATTATCCGAACATTTACAGAAAACCACTGCATAAAACAAGCTATTTTATGTAGTGTCAGAGATGTTCCGACGGAATTTGTAGAATTTTTAAAGAAAACATTTTCAAATTTCATCCTATTTTCCCACGACACCCCTATTCCTTTAAAAAACGATTACGCAACACCTGCTACTTTAGGATTAGACCGTTTAGCTGCTGCCATCGGAGCTACTGTCCGTTATCCAGGACAACATTTCCTTATCGTCGATTTCGGTAGTGCAATTACTATTGATATAGTATCTGATGGTGCTTTCAAAGGGGGAAATATTTCCCCCGGAGCCTCTTTACGATTTAAAGCATTACACGAATACACAGACAGACTTCCGTTATGTTCTCTCCCGGCAACATTCAATGAATTAGGAACTTCTACTCGTTCTGCCATTGAGAATGGTGTTGTATGTTCTATTGTACACGAAATAGCTTACTATATCACTCATTTCCGCAATAAATACAGCAATTTGAATATAATTTTTACAGGTGGAGATGGAAAATATTTTGCAAAGAAATTAAAAAAACCGATATTTGTAAACTGTGAGTTGGTCATTTGGGGACTCAATGAAGTTTTAAAACACAATCATGCGTTTAAAGAAAAACCTTAAAATTGTTCTCATAACCATTGCTTTTGCAATGATAAGATGGAGTTTATTGGCACAGGACGGAACTCCCAACGTGTTTACGCCATATTCCTTTTATGGAGTTGGAACGATTAATACAGTAGGGACAGCCGCTTTAAAATCCATGGGAGGAGCTGGTGTTGCTTACCGTTCTGCAATAGAAATGAACATATTAAATCCTGCTTCTTACTCCCTTGCTGCAAAACAATCTTTCCTATTAAGTTTCGGTATGCAAGGGGAAAATAATTATTTAAAAAGCGGAAATCTAAAAAACAGTCATAATGGCTTCAACCTCAACGATGTCGGACTCATGTTTCGTATCGCCAACCGTTTAGGATTCGGCTTCTCCATTACTCCTTATTCCAGTGTAGGATACCGAATTAATTATAGAGAAACCAATCCTGATATTATTGGACAATTAGGTGATGTCCGATATCTATATAGTGGTTCAGGTGAAATTTCTTTAATGAAAGCCGGTCTCGGATTTCGTGTAAGCAAAGGATTATCTATCGGGGCCAATTTCTTATACTATTTGGGAAGTATAGAACATTTTTCTCAAACTTCCATCACTCCTTTTATGAGTAACCAGCAATATTCAAATACCTCACTAACTAAAAAGTTGTCTTTAAATCAAGTGGCAGCAGAAATAGGAGTACAATATAATTTCTTTTTGGACAAAACTCGGTATATTATTTTAGGAGCAACTTACCATCCACAAATTAAAAGCACTCTGAAAACATCTCGTAGTGCTTATATGTACGAAGCCAATTATCCTATTGACACCATATACGATAATACAACCAACAATACTTTTATTCTTCCTCATAAAGCAGCTTTTGGGATAGGATATAAGTCGGAAAAATTATCGGTATCTCTTGATTATGACTTCCAAAAATGGGAAGGTAGTATGGCTTCTGAAGATGGTATTACTTATACAAATACACATGAAATTCGTGGAGGGATGGAATATACCCCTAATAGATACGATATTCGAAACCAATTAAAACGATGGACTTACCGCATTGGATTCCGTTATGGGAATTCTTATATAATGGATAATGGACACAATTTAAAAAATTATGCCATATCTTTAGGGGTAGGAGTACCCATACAAAAAAATGGTTTCTCCTTAATGAATATTGGAGCTGAATTTGGGAAACAAGGAACAACCCAATACAATATGATTTCCAACAGATACGTTAAATTATATGTAGGATTCAGCCTGTTTGCCAATAATGAATGGTTCGTAAAACATAAATTCAAATAGAATGATAATGTCTTAACAATTTATTTATTTTAAAATAATTAACCAAAACAATAATATGAAAGCGAAATTTACCCGATTATTTTCAATGACAGCAGGAGTTGTTTTGCTGTTGTCAAATTCTCTGTCTGCACAAAATTTCGATGATCCGAAATATGCAGTATATGGTAATTCTGCTGCAGAAAGAGAAGCCAATATCAAAAAATACAACATCTTCAATGATGCAGTAAAATTAAACAATATTCCATTGGCATTGGATTGTTTGAGAGAGTTATTGGACGCAGCCCCAAAATGTAGTGAAAACTTATATATTAAAGGAGCTACTATTTATAAGAAAAAAATAGCTACTACAAAAGATCCTAAAATAAGAGATGCATATAAAGATAGCCTGCTTCGATTATATGATATTCGATTGGCTAATTTCGGAGACGAAGAAGAACGTGGCGCTGCATACATCAAACAAGGGAAAGCCCGGGAAGCTTTAAAATATTTTGCAGATGATCCCGTTAAATTACAAGCCATCGTACACGACGCATTAGCTACTGCTGGTCCTAAAGCCGATATAAAAATAATTCCCAATTACATCCAGATATTGAGTAACGGATATGCTAATGATGTAGTGGAAACCGATATGTTATTAAATGAATATGATTTTGCTTCTGGAATTATCACCAAAAGCGGAGCTCCTGAACCTGAAAAAAATGAAACGAAAGAAATCATCGACAAGATGTTTTTAAATAGTGGAGCCGCAAACTGTGAAAATCTTGAAAAGTTATTCAAACCTCAATATGAAGCAGATCCTAATAATGAAGAGTTAATCACTAAAATTTTACGTTATTTTGCTCAAAATGACTGTAATACAGAATTTAGTGCTCTTATTGCTGAAAAACATTATGCCATCAAACCTTCGGCAAGTGCTGCCGTAGCAATTGCCGGATCCTATGCGAATAAAAAAGAATATGATAAAGCTTTTGAATACTATGATCAAGCACTTAACTTAGAAGAAAGCGCTCATGAAAAATCTTTATATGCAACTCGTGCTGCAGGAACTGCATTACTTGCTGAAAATCCTCGAAAAGCAGCAGATTATGCACGTAAAGCTATCAGCAATAACGATAAAAATGGATTCGCTTACCTTACTTTAGGGCAAGCATATGCTGCCGGAGCAAACGGATGTGATGGATTCATTAAACAAGCTTTATTTTGGTTAGTAGTGGATAATCTTACAAAAGCTCGGTCTTTAATGGAAGATCAACCTGATCAAATCGAACGTATTAACGAAATGATTGCAGCGTATACCAAATATTTCCCTTCTACGGAAGACATCTTCATGGAAACATTAAAACCAGGGGATAGTTTTACGGTTAATTGCGGATGGGTTTCTGGAACCACGACTGTACGTGAAAGATAGAATCAATGTTTATATCAAAACAATATAAACAAATGCAGATAGCACTCCTCATAACGTGGAGTGCTATCTGCATTTCCTCATGTTCTTCCAAAGTAGAATCTAATATCATTATTGAAGACAGTTCCAAAATTCCTACTATTCAAAGTCGAAATTTAACAGTATTCAACTATAATAACGGGAAAATGAAATATAAATTTCAGACTCCCTTATTAGAACGTTATGATTTCACCGAAAATCCTTATATGGAATTTAAAGAAGGAATACATATCGAAACTTTCAATGATTCAACAAAAATAAAAGAAGCCGATCTTGTTGCTGATTACGTTATCTATTTAGAAAATAAAAAACTTTGGGAAGCCAAAGGAAATGTTATTGTTCAAGATCAGGAAGGGAAAACACTCTATACCGAACAATTATTCTGGGATGAAGCAGCTGACAGTATCTATTCAAATGTAGATACCAAATTAGTTGATGGAGATGAAACTACATTAGGAGATGGATTTTGGTCCGATGGAAAATTCTCCCAAGTGATCATTAAAAATTCAAGAGGGGGAATGTTATTGGATACTACGAGAAGAGTATCCTCCGATACTACCTCTGTTGAAAACAAAACAATGCAATAAAAAAATAGGTTATGGATACTATTTATACCCTTATTATTATAGTATTAGCTTTAATTGCTTCCGCCTTTTTTTCTGGAATGGAGATAGCTTATCTATCATCCAATAAACTAAAATTAGCATTAGATCAAAAACAAAGCAGATTATTCGGGTATATTTCTTCATTGTTTACCTATCGAAAAAACGAGTACATGACTACCATTTTAATCGGAAACAACATTGCATTGGTAGTCTATTCCCTAAAAATGAGCCTATTGATAGGAAATGTAACTCAAGGATATATGAATCAATCGGTTAGTGTACTCTTTGAAACAATCATTTCTACCATCATTATTATCTTTTTAGCTGAATTTTTACCTAAAAGCATCGTTAAAAACAACCCAAATTTTTATTACAAAACACTTTATATTCCGGTATATTTATTCTTTATATTATTTTATCCCATATCCAAATTAACGACTTGGCTTTCTAATGGAATTATGTGGTTAGTCGGAATGAACCCTCGTCAAACCCAAACAGAAATAGAATTTAATAAAGGAGATTTAGCTCATCTGGTTTCTGACACGAATCAGGATGGAGAACAACTTCCCGAAGACAATAAGGAAATAAAAATCTTTCAAAATGCATTAGACTTTTCCGATTTACAAGTACGTAATTGCATGTTACGAAGGGTAGAAATAGAAGCAGTTGATATTAAGGCAAGTGTAGCGGAAGCAAAAGCTTTGTTCTCCCAAACAAAATTTTCCAGGTTACCCGTCTATAAAAACTCCATTGACCACATCATTGGATACATTAATTTAAAAGATCTATTAAAACGACCGTCAAAAATAGAAGATATGTTGCATGACATTGTATTCGTTCCTGAAACAATGTCTGCTCAAAAGCTTTTGACTCAATTCATTAAAAACAAAAACTCATTAGCAATCGTACTTGATGAATTCGGAGGAACAGCTGGAATCATCACTATTGAAGATATTTTAGAAGAAATCTTTGGTGAAATTGAAGATGAACACGACACCAACGACC